>CALMSE010000158.1 GCA_937872275.1 uncultured Leucobacter sp.
CTCGCGGCGGGCTTCGCGGGCTTCCTGCCCTGGAACCTCACGAGGCCCGGCGCGTTCCTCGGCGACGTCGGCAGCTATCTGCTCGGGGGCGCGACGGCGATCACGAGCTTCGCGGCCCTGATGGCGGGCGTGCCGATCCTCGCGACGATCGGCCCCATGATCATCTACTTCGGCGACGTGGGGGTCACGCTCGCGAAGCGGGTGCGCGCCGGGAAGAAGTGGGACGAGCCGCACAAGGAGCACGTCTACCAGCGGCTGCAGCAGGCGGGCCTCTCGCACGGGGCCGCCTCGGGCGTCGCCGCGGCGTTCACCGCCGCGGCCTCGATTCTCGGCCTCGTCTCCTTCGTCGTCGCGCCGGCATGGTGGATCGCGCTGACGGCCGCGGGCGTCGCGCTCGTCGCGCTCTACACCCTGCTGCCCCGACTGCTCGGTCGTTCGCGCTGAGGCGCGACACGCCCGGCTTGCATATATCGCCCCGGGTGTGTCAGACTAGACAGGTTCAGTACTTCCCGCCTGCGCGGGAATCACTGCCAGGCTGTGCATAGTCACCCGGAACGCGATGCGATCCGCCATCCGACTAGGCCGCGGGCAGCGAACGCCAGCTCGCACGACCGTCTCGGCCGGGCCTCGCCCGGTCGAGTTTCTGTGCGGGCATTGACAGGTGAACAGCGATTGTCATTCTCCGTGAATGCCAGGGCGCTGATACGCAAGACGTCCAATGCCGGGCGCATCCTCGCGTGAGCGGGATGCAAAGGTACGACGCAACCAGAAAGAGAGAGTCATATGGCGGCCCAAAAGATCCGCATTCGACTGAAGTCGTACGACCACGAGGTCATCGACACCTCCGCGCGCAAGATCGTCGATACCGTGACGCGCGCCGGTGCGACCGTGATCGGCCCCGTGCCGCTCCCCACGGAGAAGAACGTGATCGCTGTGATCCGCTCGCCGCACAAGTACAAGGACAGCCGCGAGCACTTCGAGAAGCGCACCCACAAGCGCCTCATCGACATCGTGGATCCCACCCCCAAGGCCGTCGACTCGCTCATGCGCCTCGACCTGCCGGCCGACGTCAACATCGAGATCAAGCTGTAAGGGGTCTCGAGATGTCGAACGCAGAACGCAACGTCAAGGGCCTGCTGGGCACGAAGCTCGGCATGACCCAGGTCTGGGACGAGAACGGCAAGGTCGTTCCCGTCACCGTCATCGAGGTGGCCCCCAACGTGGTCACCCAGATCCGCACCCCCGAGGTCGACGGCTACAGCGCCGTGCAGATCGCGGCGGGCGCCATCGATCCCCGCAAGGTGAACCAGCCCACGGCCGGTCACTTCGCGAAGGCCGGCGTCACCCCCCGCCGCCACCTCACCGAGGTGCGCACGGCCGACGCCGCCGAGTACGAGCTGGGCCAGGAGCTCACCGTCGAGGGCGTGTTCGAGGCCGGTCAGAAGATCGACGTCGTCGGCACCTCGAAGGGCAAGGGCTTCGCCGGCGCCATGAAGCGCCACAACTTCAAGGGCGTCTCCGCCTCGCACGGCGCGCACCGCAACCACCGCAAGCCGGGCTCGATCGGCGGCGCCGCGACCCCGGGCCGCGTGTTCAAGGGCCAGCGCATGCCGGGCCGCATGGGCAACGACCGCGTGACCGTGCAGAACCTCATCGTTCAGGCCGTCGACGCCGAGAAGGGCCTGCTGCTCGTCAAGGGCGCGGTTCCCGGCGGCCGCGGTCGTCTCGTTTTCGTCCGCAACGCTGTGAAGGGGGCGTAGTTCATGGCTACCGCAACCAAGGTCGAGGTCGTCGACGCCAAGGGGAAGAAGGCCGGCTCGGTCGAGCTGCCCGAGGATCTCTTCGGCGCCGAGACCAATGTCCCGCTGATCCACCAGGTCGTGACCGCCCAGCTCGCCGCTGCGCGTCAGGGCACCCACAAGACCAAGAACCGCGGCGAGGTCAGCGGCTCGGGCGCCAAGCCCTTCAAGCAGAAGGGCACCGGCCGCGCCCGCCAGGGCTCGGTCCGCATGCCGCAGCACCGCGGCGGCGGCGTCGTCCACGGCCCGGTGCCGCGCGACTACTCGCAGCGCACCCCCAAGAAGATGATCGCGGCGGCGCTTCGCGGCCTGCTCTCGGATCGCGCCCGCGGCGGCCGCCTGCACGTGGTCGAGGGCTTCGGCATCGACGACAAGCCCAGCACCAAGACCGCTCGCGAGTTCCTCGCCTCGGTCGCGCCTGGCAAGCGCGTGCTCGTGGTCGTGGACCGCGGCGACGAGCTGACCACGCTCAGCGTGCGCAACCTGCAGAACGTGCACGTGCTGTTCCAGGATCAGCTCAACGCCTACGACGTGGTCGTCAGCGACGACCTGGTCTTCACCAAGGCCGCGTTCGAGGCCTTCGTGGCCGATCGCACCGCCACCGACACCGCGAAGGAGGACGCGAAGTGAGCCTGAACAAGTCCCACCACGACGTCATCATCCGCCCGATCGTCTCGGAGAAGAGCTACGGCCTCATCGACGCGAACGGCCAGTACACCTTCGAGGTGCAGCCGACCGCGAACAAGACCGAGATCAAGCTCGCCATCGAGCAGGTCTTCGGCGTGAAGGTCGACAAGATCAACACCCTGAACCGCAAGGGCAAGACCCGCCGCACGAAGTTCGGCCTCGGCAAGCGCAAGGACACCAAGCGCGCCATCGTCACGCTGAAGTCGGGCTCCATCGACATCTTCACGGCTGCGCTGTAGAAGGGGCGAAGAGGAACACACCATGGCAATTCGTAAGTACAAGCCGACGACCCCGGGTCGTCGCGGTTCGAGCGTCGCTGACTTCGCCGAGATCACGCGGTCGACCCCCGAGAAGTCGCTGCTGCGCCCGCTGCCCAAGACCGGCGGCCGCAACAACCAGGGACGCATCACCACCCGTCACATCGGCGGCGGCCACAAGCGCCAGTACCGCGTCATCGACTTCCGTCGCAACGACAAGGACGGCGTGAACGCCAAGGTCGCGCACATCGAGTACGACCCCAACCGCACCGCGCGCATCGCGCTGCTGCACTACCTGGACGGCACGAAGCGCTACATCATCGCGCCGAACAAGCTGAAGCAGGGCGACATCGTGGAGTCGGGTCCCTCGGCCGACATCAAGCCCGGCAACAACCTGCCGCTGAAGAACATCCCGACCGGCACGGTGATCCACGCGATCGAGCTGAAGCCCGGCGGCGGCGCCAAGATGGCCCGCTCGGCCGGAGCCTCGGTTCGCCTCGTGGCGAAGGACGGCCCCTACGCCCAGCTGCGCCTGCCCTCGGGCGAGATCCGCAACGTCGACGTGCGCTGCCGCGCCACCGTCGGCGAGGTGGGCAACGCCGAGCAGTCGAACATCAACTGGGGCAAGGCCGGCCGCATGCGCTGGAAGGGCGTGCGCCCGACCGTGCGCGGCGTGGTGATGAACCCGGTCGACCACCCGCACGGCGGCGGCGAAGGCCGCACGTCGGGCGGTCGTCACCCGGTCAGCCCGTGGGGCCAGAAGGAAGGCCGCACGCGCAAGGCAAACAAGGAAAGCGACAAGCTCATCGTGCGCCGCCGCAACGCGGGCAAGAAGCGCTAGTAGGCGGGTAAGGAGAAGAAGATGCCTCGCAGTCTGAAGAAGGGCCCCTTCGTCGACAATCACCTGCTGAACAAGGTGGTTGCCCAGAACGAAGCCGGCACCAACAACGTGATCAAGACCTGGTCGCGCCGCTCGATGATCATCCCCGCCATGCTGGGACACACCATCGCGGTGCACGACGGTCGCAAGCACATCCCGGTGTTCGTCACCGAGACCATGGTCGGTCACAAGCTGGGGGAGTTCGCGCCCACGCGCACCTTCCGCGGCCACGTGAAGGACGACAAGAAGGGCCGTCGCCGCTGACGCGGGGACGTGAAGGAGGAAGAGAAATGGTGGAGTCGATCGCCCGCGTGCGTCATATCCGCATCACCCCCCAGAAGGCCCGTCGTGTCGTCGATCTGATCCGCGGCAAGAACGCGCAGGAGGCCCTGGCCATCCTGAAGTTCGCCCCGCAGGCCGCCTCGGAGGCGATCTACAAGCTCGTCGCCGCCGGCATCGCCAATGCGCGCGTCAAGGCCGACAACGAGAACCTGCGCCTCAACGAGGACGAGCTCGTGATCGCCCGCGCCTACGTCGACGAGGGCACGACGCTCAAGCGTTTCCGCCCCCGCGCCCAGGGTCGCGCATTCCGCATCAACAAGCGCACGAGCCACATCACGGTCGTTCTGCAGACCGCCGATGAGTTCGCGGCCGCGAAGAAGGGAGCCTAACGGTATGGGCCAGAAGATTCATCCCTACGGCTTCCGCCTCGGGATCACCACCGACCACGTGTCGCGCTGGTTCTCGGATTCCACGAAGAAGGGTCAGCGCTACGCCGACTATCTCGCCGAGGACATCAAGATCCGCAAGCTGCTGAGCGACTCGCTCGACCGCGCGGGCGTCTCGCGCATCGAGATCGAGCGCACCCGTGACCGCGTGCGCGTCGACATCCACTCGGCCCGCCCGGGCATCGTGATCGGCCGCCGCGGCGCAGAGGCCGAGCGCATCCGCGCCGACCTCGAGAAGCTCACCGGCAAGCAGATCCAGCTGAACATCCTCGAGGTGAAGAACCCCGAGGCCGACGCTCAGCTCGTCGCCCAGGGCATCGCCGAGCAGCTCGCCGCCCGCGTGGCCTTCCGCCGCGCGATGCGCAAGGGCCTGCAGGGCGCTCAGCGCGCCGGCGCCAAGGGCGTCCGCATCCAGGTCTCCGGCCGTCTCGGCGGCGCCGAGATGAGCCGTTCCGAGTTCTACCGCGAGGGTCGCGTGCCGCTGCACACGCTCCGCGCGAACATCGACTACGGCTTCTACGAGGCGAAGACCACCTTCGGCCGCATCGGCGTGAAGGTCTGGATCTACAAGGGCGACCTCACCAACAAGGAACTCGCCCGCGAGCAGGCGGCTCAGAAGCCGTCGCGCGATCGCGGTGGCGACCGCCGCCGTGCGCCCCGTGGCGCTCAGGCCGAGGCTGCGCCCGCCGCAGCAGGAGCGGAGAAGTAAGTCATGCTGATTCCCCGTCGAGTCAAGTACCGCAAGCAGCACCACCCCGGTCGCAGCGGTCAGTCCAAGGGCGGCAACAAGGTCACCTTCGGCGAGTTCGGCATCCAGGCCCTCTCGCCCGCGTATGTGACCAACCGCCAGATCGAGTCCGCTCGTATCGCCATGACGCGCCACATCAAGCGCGGCGGCAAGGTGTGGATCAACATCTACCCCGACCGCCCGCTCACCAAGAAGCCCGCCGAGACCCGCATGGGCTCGGGCAAGGGCTCGCCGGAGTGGTGGGTCGCCAACGTCAAGCCGGGCCGCGTGCTGTTCGAGGTGGCCGGCGTCGATGAGCAGCTCGCCCGCGAGGCGCTCACCCGCGCCATCCACAAGCTGCCGCTGAAGGCCCGCATTATCAAGCGTGAGGAGGGTGACGCGTAATGGCGATCGGAAGCAAGGATCTGGCCATCACCGAGCTCGATACCTTCGAGGACGAGCGGCTGGCCGAGGAGCTCAAGAAGGCCAAGGCCGAGCTGTTCAACCTGCGGTTCCAGTCGGCCACCGGCCAGCTGGAGAGCCACGGCCGCGTGCGTCAGGTGAAGCGCGACATCGCGCGCATCTACACGGTGCTGCGCGAGCGCGAGCTCGGCATTCGGGCCACGCCCGTCGCGGCCGAGCCGAAGGCGAAGAAGTCCGCCGCGAAGAAGAGCACCGAGAACGAGCAGGCGGAGGCCGCCGCCGAGACCGAGACGAAGGAGGCCTGACCATGGCTGAGGTCGAAACCGAGCAGCGCGGCTACCGCAAGGCCCGTCGCGGCTACGTCGTCAGCGACAAGATGGACAAGACCATCGTCGTCGAGGTCGAGGACCGCGTGAAGCACCCCCTGTACGGCAAGGTCATGCGCCGCTCCTCGAAGGTGAAGGCTCACGACGAGCAGAACACCGCCGGCATCGGCGATCTCGTGCTCATCCACGAGACCCGCCCGCTGAGCGCCACCAAGCGCTGGCGCCTGGTCGAGATCCTCGAGAAGGCGAAGTAAGCCCTCCGGCTTACGAGGTTAAGGAGTAACAAGTGATTCAGCAGGAATCGCGACTCAAGGTGGCCGACAACACCGGCGCCAAGGAGTTGCTCACGATTCGCGTGCTCGGGGGGTCGAAGCGCCGCTATGCGGGGCTCGGCGACACCATCGTCGCAACCGTCAAGGATGCGATCCCCGGCGGCAACGTGAAGAAGGGCGACGTGGTCAAGGCCGTCGTCGTCCGCACCCGCAAGTCGACGCGTCGCGCCGACGGCTCGTACATCGCATTCGACGAGAACGCGGCCGTCATCCTGAAGGCCGACGGGGAGCCCCGCGGCACCCGCATCTTCGGGCCGGTCGGTCGCGAGCTCCGCGACAAGAAGTTCATGAAGATCGTTTCGCTCGCACCGGAGGTGATCTAGTCCTATGGGCGCCAAGATCAAGAAGGGTGACCTCGTCGAGGTCATCTCCGGCCCCTCGCAGGAGCGGGGCGGCTACAAGGGCAAGCAGGGTCACGTCATCGCCGTCCTCCGGGAGAGCGACCGCGTGATCGTCGAGGGTGTCAACTACGTCACCAAGCACGTGCGCCAGGGTCAGTCGGACCGCGGCACCAAGCAGGGCGGCATCGAGACGATGGAAGCCCCGATCCACGTGTCCAACGTCGCGCTCGTCGACCCCGAGACGAAGAAGCCGACCCGCGTCGGCTTCCGCGTCGAGGAGGTCGAGAAGGACGGCAAGAAGAAGACCGTCCGCGTGCGCTACGCCAAGAAGTCCGGAAAGGATCTCTGATGACCGAGACCGCTACTGCGGCGCCTGGCAAAATCCAGCCGCGCCTGAAGCAGAAGTACCGCGCCGAGATCGTCCCCGCGCTGCGCGAGGAGTTCGGCTTCGCCAACATCATGCAGGTGCCCGGCCTCGTCAAGGTCGTGGTCAACACCGGTGTGGGCGATGCCGCTCGCGACAGCAAGGTGATCGAGGGCGCGATCGCCGACCTCACTCTGATCACGGGCCAGAAGCCCATGGTCACGAAGGCCCGCAAGTCGATCGCGCAGTTCAAGCTGCGCGAGGGGCAGGCCATCGGCGCGCACGTCACGCTGCGCGGCGACCGCGCCTGGGAGTTCCTCGACCGTCTCATCTCGCTCGCGCTGCCGCGCATCCGCGACTTCCGGGGCCTCTCGCCCAAGCAGTTCGACGGCAACGGCAACTACACCTTCGGTCTGACCGAGCAGAGCGTGTTCCACGAGATCGATCAGGATAAGATCGACCGGGTGCGCGGTTTCGACATCACGATCGTGACCACCGCCAAGACCGACGACGAGGGTCGCGCGCTGCTCAAGGCGCTCGGCTTCCCGTTCAAGTCCGAATAACCGAACAGTCCAAGCGGATCGGCGCCCACGGGCGCCGGTTCCGCGTGTCACCCAGGTCGCCGGCCGTGTAACGGGCGAGCGATACCAGGCGAGAAAGAAGAGTCACCCATGACGATGACGGACCCGGTCGCAGATATGCTGACCCGGCTGCGGAATGCCAATTCCGCGCATCATGACGACGTGTCGCTCCCCGGCTCGAAGCTGAAGGAGCGGATCGCGGAGATCCTCAAGCGCGAGGGCTACATCGCCGATTGGAAGGTGGAGGACGCCCGCGTCGGCACCACCATCACCCTGGCGCTGAAGTACGGCCCCAACCGCGAGCGCTCGATCGAGGGCATCAAGCGGGTCTCCAAGCCCGGCCTCCGCGTCTACGCGCGCTCGACCGAGATCCCGAGCGTGCTCGGCGGCCTCGGCATCGCGATCCTGTCCACCTCCTCCGGGCTCCTGACGGACCGCGAGGCCGAGCAGAAGGGCGTGGGCGGCGAAGTGCTGGCCTACGTGTGGTAGCCCGTCATGTCACGTATCGGTAAGCTTCCCATCAATGTTCCCGGTGGGGTCACTGTCAACATCGACGGCCAGCAGGTCACGGTGAAGGGCCCGAAGGGCGAGCTCTCGCTCACCGTCGCCGAGCCCATCCGCGTCGCGCTCGAAGACGGCCAGGTGCTTGTCACCCGCCCCGACGAGGAGCGCCAGTCGCGTGCGCTGCACGGTCTCACCCGCACGCTCATCAACAACGACATCATCGGCGTGACCGAGGGCTACGCCAAGCAGCTCGAGGTCGTGGGCACCGGCTACCGCGTGCAGCAGAAGGGCGCGGGCCTCGAGCTCGCGCTCGGCTTCTCGCACCCGGTGCTGGTCGACGCGCCCGAGGGCGTCACGCTCGCGGTGGAGGGCAACACCAAGATCACCGTGAGCGGCATCTCGAAGCAGGCGGTCGGCGAGGCCGCCGCCAACATCCGCAAGCTGAAGAAGCCGGAGCCCTACAAGGGCAAGGGCATCCGCTACGCGGGCGAGAACGTCCGCCGCAAGGCAGGAAAGGCTGGTAAGTAACCATGGCCGCATCAGTTTCCCGCGCCAAGGGGCGCTCGGCTGCGCGCATCCGCCGTCATGCCCGCCTGCGCAAGAAGATCGTCGGCACCGAGGCGCGTCCGCGTCTCGTCGTCACCCGCTCGTCGCGTCACGTGTTCGTCCAGGTCATCGACGATGCGAAGGGCCACACCCTGGCCTACGCCTCGACGATGGAGGCCGATCTGCGCTCGTTCGAGGGCGATAAGACCGCCAAGGCTCGCCGCGTGGGCGAGCTCGTCGCCGAGCGCGCCAAGGGCGCCGGCATCGAGGCCGTGGTCTTCGACCGCGGCGGCAGCAAGTACGCCGGTCGCGTCGCCGCGATCGCGGACGGCGCTCGCGAGGGAGGGCTGACCCTGTGAGCATTGAGAATTCAGTGAACGCTGAGACGAAGGAGCAGGAAGTGTCTGCAGAGGCTGAGGCCCCGACCCAGGCCGCTGAGGCACAGGCCGGTGCTCAGGATCAGGACAACCGCAGCGAGCCCCGCGAGGCCCGCCGGGGGAGCCGCGACCGCGGCACCCGCGGTGAGCGCGGCGGCCGCGGTGGCCGCGACGGCGGCCGCGATCGCAGCGAGAACCAGTTCCTCGAGCGCGTCGTCACCATCAACCGCGTGTCGAAGGTCGTCAAGGGCGGCCGTCGCTTCAGCTTCACCGCGCTCGTCGTGGTGGGCGACGGCAACGGCACCGTCGGCGTCGGCTACGGCAAGGCCAAGGAGGTGCCCCTCGCCATCTCGAAGGGCGTCGAGGAGGCGAAGAAGAACTTCTTCCGCGTGCCTCGCGTGGGCAACACCATCCCGCACCCGGTGCAGGGCGAGGCCGCGGCCGGCGTGGTGCTGCTGCGTCCCGCCGCCGCCGGTACCGGCGTCATCGCGGGCGGCCCGGTGCGCGCCGTGCTCGAGTGCGCCGGCATCCACGACGTGCTGAGCAAGTCGCTCGGCTCGTCGAACACCCTGAACATCGTGCACGCGACCGTCGAGGCGCTGCAGCAGCTCGAGGAGCCCCGCTCCGTCGCTGCCCGTCGCGGCCTCGACTTCGACCGCGTCGCCCCGGCCCGCCTCGTGCGCGCCGAGGCGAAGGCCGCGGCCGACGCTGCCGCCAAGGCGAAGGCAGGTGCGTAATGGCTGACAAGAAGCTGCAGATTACGCAGACCAAGTCCGTTATCAGTGAGAAGCAGAACCAGCGCGACACGCTGCGCAGCCTGGGGCTCCGCAAGATCGGCCAGACGGTCGTGCGCGAGGACACCCCGGTGAACCGCGGCTACGTCCGCGCGGTCGCTCACCTGGTTCAGGTTGAGGAGATCGACGCATGAGCGAGAAGAACGAGGAGGCCCGCGAGCAGGTGCTGAAGGCTCACCACCTGCGCCCGGCCCCCGGTGCGAAGAAGGCCAAGACCCGCGTGGGTCGCGGCGAGGGCTCGAAGGGCAAGACCGCCGGCCGCGGTACCAAGGGCACCAAGGCGCGCTACCAGGTCAAGGCCGGCTTCGAGGGCGGGCAGATGCCTCTGCACATGCGCACCCCGAAGCTGCGCGGCTTCAAGAACCCGTTCCGCACCGAGTACCAGGTCGTGAACGTGTCGAAGCTGGCCGAGCTCTACCCGCAGGGCGGCGAGGTCACCGTCGCCGATCTCGTGGCCAAGGGCGCGGTTCGCAAGAACCAGCCGGTCAAGGTGCTGGGCGACGGCGACATCCAGGTCAAGCTCGTCGTGTCGGTGGACAAGGTCTCCGGTGCGGCCGAGCAGAAGATCGTCGCCGCCGGCGGAGAGATCAAGTAGTACCCGCGCGAATGGCGTGACCGGGGCCGGGGCGATCCGCATTCTTCGATAGCGGATCGAGCCCGGCCCCATCCATTCGCCCCATCCCGGCAGTGTAGGCTGGTGTATTGGTGTACGCCTCGGGGCGTTGCCCACGAATGTTGCAGGAGGCAAGCTTTTGTTCAGCGCCATCGGACGGATCTTCAAGACGCCGGATTTGCGGCGGAAGATCCTCTTCACGCTCGCGATCGTGGCCCTCTTCCGCCTCGGCTCCTTCGTGCCGACGCCCTTCGTGAAGTTCGACAACGTGCAGCTCTGCCTCACGGCGAACTCCGACGCCTCCGGCCTCTACCAGATGATCAACATGTTCAGCGGCGGGGCCCTGCTGCAGCTGTCGATCTTCGCACTGGGCATCATGCCCTACATCACGGCCTCGATCATCACGCAGCTGCTGCGCGTGGTCATCCCGCACTTCGAGGCGCTGCACAAGGAGGGCCAGGCCGGTCAGGCCAAGCTCACGCAGTACACGCGCTACCTCACGATCGCGCTCGCGGTGCTGCAGTCGACGACCCTCGTCACGGTCGCCCGCTCGGGCCTGCTCTTCGGCTCGGTCAACAACCAGGCCTGCCAGAACCTCGTGTCGCAGGAGTGGTGGGCGACCATCATCATGATCCTGACGCTCACCGCGGGCACCGGCCTCATCATGTGGTTCGGCGAGCTCATCACCGAGCGCGGCATCGGCAACGGCATGTCGCTGCTCATCTTCACCTCCATCGCGGCGCAGTTCCCCGCGGCCCTGTGGATGATCCAGGAGCAGAACGGCTGGGAGGTCTTCCTGCTCGTGCTGGCCGTCGGCCTGCTCATCGTCGCCGCGGTCGTGTTCGTCGAGCAGTCGCAGCGCCGCATCCCGGTGCAGTACGCGAAGCGGGTCGTGGGACGTCGCACCTACGGCGGATCCAGCACCTACATCCCGATCAAGGTGAACATGGCGGGCGTGATCCCGGTCATCTTCGCCTCGGCGATCCTGTACCTGCCCATGCTGCTCGTGCAGTTCAACCAGCCGGGCATCGGCGAGGAGCCGAAGGGCTGGGTGGTCTGGATCCAGAACAACCTGATGATGGGCGATCAGCCGCTCTACATGCTGGTCTTCTTCCTGCTCGTCATCGGCTTCACCTTCTTCTACGTGCAGATCACCTTCAACCCCGAAGAGGTCGCCGACAACATGAAGAAGTACGGCGGCTTCATCCCGGGCATCCGCGCCGGTCGGCCCACCGCCGAGTACCTCAACTACGTGCTCACCCGCGTCACGAGCGCCGGCTCCCTCTACCTCGGCCTGATCGCACTGATCCCGCTCATCGCGCTCGCGTTCTTCGGGGCCAACCAGAACTTCCCGTTCGGCGGGGCCTCGATCCTCATCATCGTCGGCGTCGGCCTCGAGACGGTCAAGCAGATCGACGCGCAGCTGCAGCAGCGCCACTACGAAGGGCTCCTCAAATGACCGA
>CALMSE010000159.1 GCA_937872275.1 uncultured Leucobacter sp.
ATCGCCGCCGCCGGTCTCCGCCGGAGTCTCCGGGCTCCCGGCGGGAGGGGTCGTCACGGCCTCGCCCCCCTGCTCGGACGACCCCGCGCCGGGATCCACGATCCCTTCGTCGGCGAGTGCGGGGCTCGCGCCCATCAGCAGCATCGCCACAATTGAAAGGACCGCCGCCCACTGTCGTGAGCGACGGCCCGTCACACCTGTGCGGTTGCCATGGTCGGCGGCGCCCAGGGCCCCGTCCCCTCGGCCTCGCAGCACTCCGGGCCGGAAAGCCCTGATCCCCGTCGGATCAACCGATCGCTTCATCGCGTATTCGCCCCCTTGGTGATGGGGACCCCCGTGCACGACATCGTGCGGTTCCCCTCCACCAGTCACGCTAGGAACGCGCGGAGCGGGGAACATCGGGGCGGATTACGCAATCCGGTACCACGGGCGGACGGGACGAAACGGCCGATCCGAGCCGCCGAAAGGCTCGGAGAACGGGGCCGCGATCCGCCTCCGTAGAGATTACGTAGCGCGCGGGGCGACGACGCGAATCGTCGGGCCTCCCGACGCCCCCGACCGCTTCACCGGGTGGCGGCTTGCGGCGGCGCGCATGCCGCACGCAACCCCGTTCGGCGCCGCTCGACTCATCGGAGGGGCGGAACGCGGCGAGGAGCTACTCGTCTTCCGAGTCGTCGTCCTCGGAATCCTCCTCGTTCGAGTCATCCGACTCGTCGGCGGCGTCCTCGGCGTCGTCTTCGATATCCTCGACATCGTCATCGTCATCGTCATCGACATCGTCATCGTCGAAGTCGTCGTCGAGGTCGTCCTCATCGAGATCGACGCCGTCGATCTCATCGTCGAAGTCGCTGAAGTCGTTGTCGAGCAGATCATCCTCGGCGTCGAGGTCGTCCTCGTCGGCGAGTTCCGCGGCCGCCGCCTCGGCGGCCGCGGCCTCGTCGGCGGCCTGGCGGGCCTGCGCCTCGCGGTACTGCGCCAGGCGCTCCGACCAGGGCACCCAGTCGGGGGCGACCACGGCGCCCGCGCCCGGCAGCAGCTCGACCTCGAGCACGTTCACCTCGTCGGTCCCCTCGAGCCTCGACAGCGTCGCAGCCCAGTGCCAGCCGGGGTAGCCGCGCAGCCGGCACTCGAAGAAGAGCGAGAGCACCCGCTCCTCATGCACCTCGTGGCCCTCGTCGGCGCCGATGGTCTTCGGATCGGTGATCTCGGCGAGCGCGGCGCGGGCGACATCGCGGGCGGCGAGCAGCACCGGATCCGGATCGATATCGACGGGCGCCTCGGGCTCGGCGTCGACCGCGGCGGCGGGTGCCGGATCCGCGATCGCGGGTTCGGAGGCCGAGAGCTCGGACTCAGCGGGCTCGGACGCCGAGAACTCGAATCCCGAAGGCTCAGACGTCGAAGTCATCGGCCACTCTTCTCAGCATCGTCGCGACCTGCCGGGACTGCGCCCGCTCGGGGTAGTGCCCGTGCTTCAACCGCTCACCGAGCCCGTCGAGCAGCTTCACCAGGTCCTCGATGATGACGGCCATCTCGTCGGCCGACTTCCGGTCGCGCTTCGCGAGGCGAGGCGACTCCATCACGCGCACCGACAGCGCCTGCGGGCCTCGCTTGCCGTCGGCGACGCCGTACTCGAGTCGGGTGCCCGCCTGCACTTCGGCCCCTTCGGGCAGCACCGAGGCGTGCAGGAAGACCTGCTGCCCGTCATCGCCCTGGATGAAGCCGAAGCCCTTGTCCTCGTCGTAGAATCTGACCTTGCCGCTCGGCATGTCCCGTGCCTTTCCATACCCGACGCACCTGCGCGGTTCCGCGCCGAGCTGCGTCGCACGCTCGCGGGGCTCGTGCCCCTGCTGTCCCTCTAGTCTAGCCGTCGGGAGGGCCTGCGCCCCGCCCGCTTCCGGCCCGAGCGCGGGAGGCCGCGGTAGACTGGGCGGGATGTCCATGGAAGCTGAAGACGCCCCGAAGTTCTCGATCTTCGAACGGGTGCTCGCATATATCGCCGTCACCCTCATGGTGGTGGCCGTCGTCGCCTACCTGACCACGCTCATCGTCGGTCTGGCGGCCGGCCGCGAGGCGCTCGCCGGCTCGCTCTGGCCGATCGTCGTCGGCATCTCGTACGTGGGCCTGCCCATCGGCTTCGTACTGCTCATGATCCTCCTTTTCATCAGCTACCGTCGGCGCGGGCACCGGCGGGGCGAACGCTCCTGATCACGGTGAAGGGCGCCCTCGCACTCGCGGCCTCGATCGCGGCGATGGACCGCGACGAACTGCGCTCCCTCATCGCGGCGAGGCGCATCTCGCAGACCTCCACGATCACCGACCCGCTCGGCCTCTCGCTCGAGCTGCTGCGCCCCGACTCGTTGGGCCGCGCGCTGCAGGCGCTCGACCGCGGCGCGATCGCGGCCCTGCAGGCGCTCGCGTCCGGCGATCCGGAGGCCGGCGTCTCGGGCCCGGG
>CALMSE010000160.1 GCA_937872275.1 uncultured Leucobacter sp.
CGCTGCGGCTCTCGTGCGCGACGGCGTCACCGGCGCGGCGGGACTCTCCGCCCTCGACGCGCTCGAGGTGCGCGCCTGGCGGCCGAGCCGCCACGGGGAGGTCGACGAGCGCGCGATCCCTCACGAATTCGACTGGATGCGCACGGCCGTGCACCTGAGCAAGGGCTGCTATCGAGGGCAGGAGACCGTCGCCAAGGTGCACAATCTCGGCCACCCGCCGCGGCGGCTCGCGCTGCTGCATCTCGACGGCTCCGGGGGCGAGCTCCCGGCAGCGGGTGCCCTGGTGTTCCGCGCCGGCGAGTCGGCCGACCCCGAATCCCGCCCCGTCGGCCGCGTCACCCGCGCAGCGCTGCATCACGAGTGGGGCGGCATCGCGCTCGCGCTGCTCAAGCGGGCCGTGCCCGCAGACGCCGGGCTGGAGGTGCGCCTCGGCGAGGGTCCCGCGTCGGAGGCGGTCGCCGCCGCCCAGGAGGTCATCGTGCCGGCCGATGCGGGGAGTGTCCGGGAGATCCCCCGACTGAAGCGGCTCTGATTCCCGGCGGGTCGACTCCCGGTAGTCTGGGAGCATGACGAACACGCTGATCCTGCTGCGCCACGGCCAGAGCGAGTGGAACGAGAAGAACCTGTTCACCGGCTGGGTCGATGTGCGGCTCACCGAGCGGGGCCGCGCCGAGGCGGCTCGCGCCGGCGAGCAGCTCTCCGAGGCGGGCCTGCTGCCCGACGTGCTGCACACCTCGGTGCTCAGCCGCGCCATTCAGACCGCGAACCTCGCGCTCGACACCGCCGATCGGCTGTGGATCCCCGTGCGCCGCTCGTGGCGCCTGAACGAGCGCCACTACGGCGCGCTGCAGGGCCTCGACAAGGCCGAGACCCTCGCGAAGTACGGCGAGGACCAGTTCATGCAGTGGCGCCGCTCCTTCGACACCCCGCCGCCCGTGCTCGACGACGCGAGCGAGTGGTCGCAGGCGAACGACCCGAGGTATGCCGGCATCGACGGCGAACGCCCGCGGACCGAGTGCCTGAAAGACGTGATCGCGCGGCTGCTGCCCTACTGGGAGGGCTCGATCCTGCCCGATCTGAACGCCGGCCGCACCGTGCTCGTCACGGCGCACGGCAACTCGCTGCGCGCGCTCGTCAAGCACCTCGACGGCATCGGCGACGACGAGATCGCGGCCCTCAACATCCCGACCGGCATGCCGCTCGTCTACGAGATCGAGGCCGACGGCACGCCCGCGGGCCCCGGCCGCTACCTCGACCCGGAGGCGGCCGCTGCGGGCGCCGCCGCGGTCGCCGCCCAGGGCAAGCACTAGGCCCGGGGGTGCAGCTGCCCCGCACCGAGGCGGTGCTGCCGCGCGTCGAATGGCTCGCCAGCAGCCCCTCGACGAACGCCGGGCTGCGTGACCTGCTTCGCCGCGAGGGCGGCGCGATCCCGCACGGTGCGGTGCTCGCGACCGCGGATCAGACGGCCGGCCGCGGTCGTCTCGGGCGGGGCTGGGTCACGCCTCCCGGTACGGCGCTCGCCATGTCGGTGCTGATCCGCGGCTTCGGCACGCCCGCTCTGCCGGTGAGCTGGCTGCCGCTCATCGCGGGTTCCGCCGTGACCGCTGCGCTGCAGCCGCGATTCGGGGACGGGCTGCGCGTCGGCGTGAAGTGGCCGAACGACGTGCACGTGCGCGACGAGTCCGATGCCGAGGCCGGGCGCCCGGGGCGCAAGCTCTGCGGCATCCTCTGCGAGATGGCGGAAGACGGCGCGGTGATCGTCGGCATGGGGGTCAACCTGCTGATCCCCGAATGGGAGCTGCCGACGGAGCGCGCGACCTCCGTGCTCGCGGCGGGCGGCGACACCGGCGGTGCGGAGCGCATCTCCGACGAGCCGGGCGACGAGGCGGGTCGGGAGCTCGCCGATCGGGTGATGGCGGAGATCGGCGGGGAGCTGCTGCGCCTCGCGGCGCTCGCCGCCGCGGATCCCGGGGCCGTGCGGGCTCGGGTGCTGCGCCACTCGCTGACTCTCGGTGCCGAGGTGCGGGTGCACCTGCCCGGCGACGAGCTCGTCGACGGCCGCGCGGCCGGCCTCGCCGACGACGGATCGCTGATCGTGGATCTGCCCACCGGAGGGCAGCTCACCGTCTCGGCCGCCGATGTCGAGCACCTGCGCGAGCAGGGTGGGGGGTCGGGCCGATCCGCTACCGGAAGATGATGGTGCGATCCCCGTCGAGCAGGATGCGGTTCTGCGCGAACCAGGTCACGGCGCGGCGCAGCGTGCGCGCCTCCTCGTCCTGCCCCAGCTGCATGAGCTCGGTCGGCGTGTACGAGTGGTCGACCCGCGCCACGTCCTGCTCGATGATGGGGCCCTCGTCGAGGTCGGTCGTGACGAAGTGCGCGGTCGCGCCGATGAGCTTCACCCCGCGCGCGTGCGCCTGCCGGTACGGGTTCGCCCCCTTGAAGCCGGGCAGGAAGGAGTGGTGGATGTTGATCGCCCTGCCGGCAAGCGAAGCGCACAGCTCGGGGGAGAGGATCTGCATGTAGCGGGCGAGCACGACGAGCTCGATCCGCTGCTCCTCGACGATCTCGAGCACCCGGGCCTCGAAGGCCGCCTTCTCGTCGGGCCCCGCGATCGCGCGGTGCTCGAAGGGCACCCCGTAGAAGTCGGCGATGTCGCGCACCGTCTCGTGGTTCGAGAGGATCAGCGGCACTTCGATGGGCAGCTGGCCGCTGCGCCGGCGGTAGAGCAGGTCGTTGACGCAGTGCGTCGCGGTCGAGGCGAGGATCAGCGTGCGCACCGGGCGGCCGACCGTGTCGAGGCGCCAGCTCATGCCGTAGTGCTCGGTCACGGGCGCGAGCGCCGACTCGAAGCGGGCCTCGAAGGCCTCGGGCGCGGCGGTTCCCGTCGATCCGCCGCCCGCGACCGCGGATACCTGCAGCCGCATGAAGAAGCGGCTCGTGTCGTGGCTCGCGAACTGCTGGCTCTCCTCGATGTTGCCGCCGGCCGCGACGACCGCGCCGCTGATCGCGTGCACGATGCCCGGGCCGTCGACGCAGGAGAGGGTGAGCACCCACTGGGTGTCGGCGCTGGCTGCTGTACTCATCCTGCCCAGGGTAGTGGATCGGCGGCGCGCGCATCCCGTCGCGCCCTTCGACGCCCCTGCGGCATCCTCCCGCGGCACCCTGTCGCGCCGCAGCGACCGCGCGGGAATCGGGGACCCAGATCTCGCTTTCGAGGCCCGAATAACCGATATCCGCGTCCCCGATTCGGTGGGGAACGCCAGGAAATTGCGGGGCCACGGGGCGCGGAGACTTGGTAGACTTGCAGGGTCGTGACTGGCGTAGATGGATCACCATCGGGGAACGACGACTCTTCTGGGAATGGCCGCTCGCCTGGGTCGAAAGTTCCGATTCCGACATCCGCCCGCGCGGAACAGATGCAACGAGGAGATCACGTGTCGAACCAGTCAGCATTCTTCAACGAGCCCATCGAGGTCGTCGACCCCGAGATCGCCGCCGTGCTCGAGCAGGAGCTGAACCGTCAGCGCACCACGCTCGAGATGATCGCGAGCGAGAACTTCGTGCCGCGCGCGGTGCTCGAGGCGCAGGGATCGGTGCTCACCAACAAGTACGCCGAGGGCTACCCGGGGCGCCGCTACTACGGCG
>CALMSE010000161.1 GCA_937872275.1 uncultured Leucobacter sp.
GGCCGCGGTAGGCGATCTGCCCCTCGATGCCCTCGGGGATCAGCTTCTCGTCGCTCGCCGCATCGGCCTGGAAGTAGCGATCCTTCGAGTACGAGGTGCGCTCGCCGCGGGTCTGCAGCGCGCCGAGCGAGCCCATGCCGCGGTAGTTCTTGAACTGCTTGCCACCCATGAAGACGAGGTCCCCCGGGCTCTCGTCGGTGCCGGCGAAGAGCGAGCCGATCATCACCGAGGACGCCCCGGCGACGAGCGCCTTGGCGATGTCTCCCGAGTACTGCAGGCCGCCGTCGGCGATCACCGGCACGCCGGCCGGGGTCGCCGCGCGGGCCGCCTCGTAGACCGCGGTGACCTGCGGCACGCCGACGCCGGCGATCACCCGGGTGGTGCAGATCGAGCCGGGGCCGACGCCGACCTTGACCGCGTCGACGCCCGCGTCGACGAGCGCCTGGGCGCCCGCGTAGGTCGCGATGTTGCCGCCGATCACGTCGACGCCGGCGAAGGCGCGGTCGCCCTTGATCTTCGCGATGATCTCGAGCACGCCCTTGCTGTCGCCGTTCGCCGTGTCGACGACGAGCACGTCGACGCCCGCGTCGATGAGCGCGCCCGCGCGATCGAGGGCATCGCCGAAGAATCCCATCGCGGCGCCGACGAGCAGGCGGCCCGCCCCGTCCTTCGCCGCGTTCGGGTACTCCTCGACCTTGTCGAAGTCCTTGACCGTGATGAGTCCTGTGAGCTTCCCGGCCGCGTCGACGAGCGGCAGCTTCTCGATGCGGTGCTGCTTGAAGAGCTCGGCCGCGGCCTCCCGCGAGATGCCGGGCTCGCCCGTGACGAGCGGCATCGGCTTCATCGCGTCGCCCACGCGGGTGGTGCGACGATCCTCCTGCGAGATGAAGCGCATGTCGCGGTTCGTGATGATGCCCACGAGCACCCCGTCCGCGTCAACGACCGGCAGGCCGCTGATGCGGTACTCGCCGCACAGCGCGTCGACCTCGGCCACGGTCGCGTCGACGGTGGTCGTGACCGGGTTCGTGATCATGCCGGCCTCGCTGCGCTTGACGCGATCCACCATCTCGGCCTGATCCTGGATCGACAGATTGCGATGCAGGATGCCGATGCCGCCGTTGCGCGCCATGGCGATCGCCATGCGGGTCTCGGTGACCGTGTCCATGGCCGCCGAGATCAGCGGTATGCCGAGGCGGAGGCGCCGCGTGAACTGCGTCGACGTATCGCATTCGCTGGGGATGACGTCGGTGTGCGCCGGGAGCAGCAGCACGTCGTCGTAGGTGAGACCGGTGAAGGCGAACGGATCGCGCTGTTCCATGGAACCTCTTTCGCGGGGCGAGCGGAGTGTGCGGGCGTGTGAATCAGTGTAACGCCGGGCGGCCCGGCTTGTTCCCGCGCCGGGTCGGGCCCGGCTCAGGGCCTCGGGCGGATCCCGATCTCCCCCGTGACCGGCGGGATCTCTGGCCGGACCTGGCGCCCGCGAGCCCGACGGATCGCGATCACCATGTCCCAGAGCAGCACGACGAGGGCGAGCCACACCGTGGCGAATCCGATCCAGCGCGCCGCCGACATCTCCTCGCCGAAGAGGAGCCACCCGGTGAGGAAGCCGAGGATCGGCGTGACGAACTGGATGAATCCGAGATGCGAGAGCGGCAGCCGCCGGTTGGCGGCGCCGAACAGCAGCAGCGGGATGGCGGTGGCGACCCCGCTGAGCAGCAGCGGGATCGCGACGCCGGGGCCGTGGGAGAAGCCCGTGATCCCGCCGGCGAAGACGGCGACCAGCACCAGCTGCACGAGCGCGATGGGTGCGGCGACGATCGTCTCGACCGTGAGACCCGTCAGCGCGTCGATGTCCTCGCTCGTCTGCTTGCGCACCGCGCCGTAGAGCCCGAAGGAGAAGGCGACCCCGAGCGCGATCCACGGGAACTCGCCGTAGGCGAGGGCGGTGAGCAGCACACCCGCCGCAGCGATGCCGACGGCCGCCCACTGCGCCGGCCGCAGCCGTTCGCGGCGCACCAGCACCCCGATGAGGATGGTGACGAGGGGGTTGATGAAGTAGCCGAGCGCGGTCTCGATGATGTGGCCGTCGACCACCGCGGCGACGAAGATCTGCCAGTTGGCGTAGAGCAGCAGCGAGGACACCGCGAACCAGCCGAGCTGCTTCGGAGAGCGGAGGATGGCGCGGAGCGGGCCCCAGCGACGCATCGCGGCGAGCGCGACGAGGCAGAATACCAGGGCGGTGAGGACCCGCCAGGACACGACCTCGAAGGGCCCGACCGCCGCGAGCAGCATGAAGAACAGGGGGAAGGTGCCCCAGCAGAGGTAGGCCGCGATCCCGTAGACGTAGCCCGAACGAACGCTCACCGACCCAGCCTAGTATCGCCTCGCGCCACTCGCGCCACTCCCGAGGCTTCCGCCCCGGCCCGTCGTCATGATCGGGGAATCGGGGACGCAGATGTCGTTTTCGAGGGTCCCGAAAACCGTTTCTGCGTCCCGGATTTCTCCGGCGGGGCGGGCGAAGCGGGCAGGACGGGGCGGGCGAAGCGGGCAGGACGGGGCGGGCGAAGCGGGCAGGACGGGG
>CALMSE010000162.1 GCA_937872275.1 uncultured Leucobacter sp.
CGGGGACCGGCTCCCAGAAGTACTCCTCATCGCTCAGCCCGGCGAGGCGCTCGCGGAGCTGATGGCTCCAATGCCACTCGAACTGATCCACCAGCAGTTCGTTCCAGGACTCGATCTTCGTGGTACGCCCGTTCATTCCCGCGCCCCCTTCGGCCTACTCGCTCCGTTGCCGGGCTTTCTCCCAGGCTACTCCGCCCGTTCCGGGCCGTCCCCGCCCGTCTCCGCCCGTCCCGGGCCGTTCCGGGCCGGAGTACACTGAGGAGAGACACGACCGAGGAGCGAAGATGAGCGACACCGCACGCATCGAGAGCGCAGACATCGAGGCCGCGGAGGCCGGCGAGGCCGAGGCGCCCGCCGGGTTCGGCGCCGCCGCGTTCGCCGACGCCGAGACGCGCGAGATCTTGAACCTGCTCGGCGATGACGGGGCCGGCGGATCCTGCTGCGGCGGGAGCTGCTGCAGCGTCTGACGGCGCGGCCGACGCCGGTCAGCCGGCGGGATCCACTCCGAAGAGTCCCGTGCCGTACTTGACGAGCGCCTCGTAGGCGGCGCCGAAGGTCTCCGGCGGGTGCCTCCGCTCTTCGGGCGTGCCGTAGAGGTGGATGAGTAGGCCGATCAGCCCCAGTGCGGGCGGGCTCAGCGGGCGGGCCCGATCCACCATCGCGGGATGGGCCTCGGGATTCGGCGGGACGAACGCGGCCGAGGTCTGCGGCCAGTCCGAGGCGTGCCGCGGGATCTCGCGGTTGAAGGCGTCGGCGATCGATCTGGCCCCGGCGTCCCTGCGGGTCAGCGGCTCGAACTGGAAGCGCTCCGCGAGCGTCGCCGCGAGCGCCCCGTGATGCATCTCCTCGGTGAACACGCTGCCCCGTTCGACGTAGGCGGAGACGAGGATCGCCGGCACCCGGCAGCCCAGGCGGTCGAAGGCGAAGCCCATCTCGCCGGGGCCGCTGTCGTCCGGGGGAGTGGCGGCGGGCGGAGGCACGTGGTCGTAGGTTCCGCCGTGCTCGTCGAAGGTGATCAGCAGCGCCGTGTTCAGATAGTTGGAGCCGTGCTCCGATGTCGAGTTGCGGATCGCGGTGTAGATGTCGTGGATCAGGGCGTCTCCCGCGCGCGCATCCGAGATCGCGCCGGAGTAGATCTCCTCGTGCCCCTCCTCTCCCTCGTGCAGGCGGCCGACCGGCGGGTGGAAGTCGTTGTGGTTGAAGATCATGCGCGGTTCGATGAAGGCGTAGTCGGGCAGGGTGCCGTTCTCGACGTCGGCGGAGAACTGCCGCATCGTGGCGAAATGCTCCGTCTTCCAGAACGGCTGCAGCACCGGGGCGTGGAGGATGCCCGTGAGCGAGACGAGCTGGAGCTCGTCGAAGTAGATGCGCCAGCTCAGCCCGGCCTCCTCGAGGCGGTTGAAGACGGTCGGGGTCTCCGCGGCGTGGAGCCATTTGTCGAGCCCGCCGCCGTCTCGGTTGGTGACGAAGCCGTGCGAGGTCGAGGCGTGGAAGAAGCTGCGGTTGCAGTAGGTCTGGCTGGGCACCGCGCAGAACCAGTGGTCGAAGACCCCGAACTCCCGCGCCAGCGTGGAGACCGCCGGGAGCATCCCGGGGTCGAAGGATCCCATGATCTGCTTCAGCTCGTGCGGCTTGGGGTCGCGGCCCTCGCGGTGCTTGAAGTCCGCCTCGTAGTCGAGCACGAAGCCAGACATCTCGGCGGTGGCCCCCTCGGCGGGCGCGTTGTAGGGCGGCGTCATGTCGGCGGTGTCCTTGCCGCGGTTGTGGGGGTCGATGCGGCCGAACAGCTGGGTGTTGACGTGCGGGTAGTCCTCGCCGGGGTCTGGTTCGGGGCGGCCCATGATGTGATCGGTCGATCCCTGGTAGACATGGGCGGGGATCGAGGTGCCGTCCTCGGCGGAGTTCGCGTGATCGCCGAAGGCGAGCCCCTCGAAGGAGCCGCCCGGCGGCGGGGAGTCGGGCGTGTAGAGGTAGCCGAGCAGGTTGTCGAAGGATCGGTTCTCGCCCATGACCACGACCAGGTGGTCGAAGCCCGGATCCTTCCGGGGTCTCGGGATCTGGAACTTCTCCGGCACGTACACGGTGCCGTACCGGGGGTTCCCGCTCGACGCGGCGACCGCGGCCCCGACGCCGCCGCCGACGGCGAGGCCGGCGGCCAGCAGGCCGCCCGACATCAGGAAGCCGCGACGCGTGGGACCCGTGGGCCCCGGGGCGCCCGAGGGGCTCGGAGTGCTCGTGGGACCCGGGGTGCCCGCCGGGCCCGCGGGGCCCGCCGTGTCCGATTCCGCGCCCGTGTCCGCCTCGTTCCCCGCGCTCATGCCGCTCCCGTGTCCGTCCCCGCCTGCTGCTGCGTCCAATCTGTCATATCCCGAACGATTCCGGGATGAGGATCACGGGCGGCGGCGAAGCCCGGAGGCGCCGAGCCGGACGGCCGGGAGCCCGGCCGCCGCCGCGGTGGGACGGCGGGCGCGGTTCCCCCTCCTCTCGGGCGGCTAGGCTTGAAGGGTTATGGCTCATCTGCTCGGGGCCGAGGCCCTGCACCTCGAGGTGCCCACCAAGGTCGTCTTCGACTCCGTGACGATCGGGGTCGCCGAGGGCGACCGCATCGGCATCGTCGGCCGCAACGGCGACGGGAAGTCGTCGCTGCTCGCCATGCTCGCCGGCGCCCGCGATCCCGACGCGGGGCAGGTGACGAGGCGCGGCGGAACGACGATCGGCGTGCTCGACCAGGAGGACCGCTTCGCGCCCGGCGAGACCGTCGGTCACGCGATCGTCGGAGACGCCCCCGAGCACGAGTGGGCGGGCGACCCGCGGGTGCGCGAGGTGATCGCGGGTCTCGCGGGCGATCTCGGATGGGACGCGCCCGTCGACGCGCTCAGCGGCGGGCAGCGCCGCAGGGTGGCGCTCGCGCGGCTGCTCGCTGGGGACTGGGATGTGCTCATGCTCGACGAGCCCACGAACCACCTCGACGTCGAGGCGATCTCGTGGTTGGCGGATCACCTGACCCGGCGCTGGCCGGCGAACCAGGGTGCGCTTCTCGTCGTGACCCACGACCGGTGGTTCCTCGACGCGGTCTGCACGGCGACCTGGGAGGTGCACGACCGCATCGTCGAGCCCTTCGAGGGCGGCTACGCGGCCTACATTCTGCAGCGGGTCGAGCGCGATCGGCAGGCCGCCGCGGTCGAGCAGAAGCGCCAGAACCTCGCGCGCAAGGAGCTCGCCTGGCTGCGCCGGGGCGCTCCCGCGCGCACGAGCAAGCCGAAGTTCCGCATCGACGCGGCGAACGAGCTGATCGCCGACGTGCCCGAGATCCGCGATCGGGTGGCGCTGCAGTCGCTCGCGGTCGCGCGCCTCGGCAAGGAGGTCGTGAACCTGCTCGACGCGGGCGTCTCCTACGCGGGGCGCGAGGTGCTGCGCGATGTCGAGTGGCGGCTGGCGCCCGGGGAGCGCACGGGCATCCTCGGTGCGAACGGTGCGGGCAAGTCGACCCTGCTGGGGCTCATCTCGGGCGACGTGGAGCCCACGGCCGGTCGGGTGAAGCGCGGCAAGACGGTGAAGGTCGCGACGCTCACGCAGCGCCTCGACGAGCTCGAGGAGCATCTGAACGACCCTGTGCGCGTCGTGATCGGGCGGCTGCGCACGAGCTTCACGGTGGGGAGCGGATCGCGGGCTCAGGATCTCACCCCCGGCCAGATGCTCGAGCGCATGGGTTTCACGAGCGCGCAGCTGTCGACCCCGGTGAAGGACCTCTCGGGCGGGCAGAAGCGGCGCCTGCAGATACTGCTGATCCTCCTCGACCAGCCGAACGTGCTGATCCTCGACGA
>CALMSE010000163.1 GCA_937872275.1 uncultured Leucobacter sp.
GGAAGCGGTCGGCGAAGCTGCGGAAGAACTCGATCGAGCGGTAGTAGTCGGAGACGTCGCCGTTGAGGGAGCCGACGACGTTCAGCTCCTTGCGCATGATCGCGGAGAGGGGGAACGGATCGCCGGCCGGTCCGGTGGATCCGACGATCACGACGGTGCCGCGCTGGGCCGCCATGCCGATCGCCTCGGGGCCGATGCTCGGCGCGCCCGCGAAGTCGAGCACCAGGTCGGCCCCCTGGCCGCCCGTGAGCTCGAGCACCCGGGCGATCGCGGCCTCCGATCTGCTGCGCCCGTCGACGGCGGGGTCGGGGGCGCCGATGTCGATCGTGTGGTCGGCGCCGAAGCGCTCGGCGAGGGCGAGTCGCGACGGGGGAGCGCCGACGGTGATGACGGTTCCCGCGCCCGAGATGGCGGCGATGGCGGTCGCGAAGAGGCCGAGGGCGCCCGAGCCCTGCACGACGACGCGGGATCCGGGCCGCACCCCGCCCGCGCGGTCGAAGGCGCGCAGCACGGTCTTGGCGGCGCAGCCGGCGGCGGAGGCCCAGGTGTCCTTGACCTCGGCGGGCAGCCGCAGCTTCTGGGCGCCGGGGGTGACGTAGGCGTACTCCGAGAGGCCCGCGGTGGCGTAGGGGGGCACGTCGCTGCGCTGCAGGAAGCCGTAGCCGCGGCTCGAGCAGGCGACGGGCTGACGCAGCACGGTGCAGCCGAAGCACCTGCCGCACACGGACTCGGACCAGCCGATGCGGTCGCCGACCTCGATGGGGGCGCCGATCGCGTCGATCGCGCCCTCGCCGACGGCGACGACCTCGCCGACCATCTCGTGCCCGAGCACCATCGGCAGCATGCCCGGGAAGCTCATCTTGCCCGACCAGATCTCGATGTCGGTGCCGCAGAGGGTGGTGCAGGTGATCCGCACGAGCGCCGCGCCGGGCTCGATCCTCTCGGGGAGGGGGAGCTCCTGCATCTCGAGGGCGGAGCCGTGCTCGGTGAGCACCGCTGCGAGCGTGGAGGTGGGAATCGTCATCGAATGCTCCGTTCCATGATTCCGGCTCGGCCGCGTTGTCGGGACGCCGGGGATATGGTTTTATTCTACATATGTTGAACTTAAGCGAAAGCGCCGATCTGGTGCTGCGGGGCGGAACCGTGCACGTGCTGGACGCGGCGGGCGGCCGAGCGGAGGCCGTCGCCGTCTCGGACGGGCGCATCGTCGCGGTCGGGTCGGACGCCGAGATCGAGGGGCGGATCGGCGCGGGCACCCGCGTGGTCGAGCTCGCCGGGCGCGCGGTGATCCCGGGCATCAACGACTCCCACCTGCACGGCGCGTGGCTGGGCGCCCGCTGGCCGCACACCCTCTTCGGGGCCGCCGATCCCGAGGCGGCCGCGCAGCTGAGCGGCGCGCTCGTCACGAGCCGCGAGGAGCGCCGGGACGCGATCCTGCGCGCGGGACGGATGCTCTCCGAACTCGGCATCACGAGCTACACCGAGCCCGGCATCGGCCCCGGCGAGGACGACGGCGAGACCGGCTGCTTCGCGAGCGACGTGCTGGAGGCGTATCGCGAGCTCGCCGCCGAGGGCGCCCTGCGGCAGCGGGTCACGATGCTCGCGCTCTATGGCGTGCTCGACGGGCCGAGCTCGCTCGAGACGGTGCTCGCCGGCATCGCGGAACGGGCCGCCGCGCAGCAGGAGCCGGATCCCCGCTGGCTGAACGTGCCCGGGGTCAAGCTCTTCGGCGACCTCATCCCGCTCACCCGGCAGGCCTGGACGGAGCGCGGCTACGACGACGGCAGCCACGGCACCCTGCTGGTCGAGGGAGGGTCGCTGGAGGAGCGCGCGGAGAACCTCGCGGCCATGGTGCGAGCGGCGCATCTCGCCGGGCTGCAGATCGGCGTGCATGCGACGGGGGACCGTACGATCGGCCTCGTCCTCGACGCGATCGCCCGGGCCGAAGCCCGGCCCGGCGCGCCCTCGGCGCGGGAGCTCGGCCACAGCGTGATCCACGGAGACCTCGCGACCGGAGCCCAGGTGCGCCGCATGGCCGAGCTCGGCGTGTGGATGAACGCGCAGTCGGGCATCGCGGTGCTGACCTCGGACTGGCTCGCCGGGGTGATGGGCCCCGAAGCGGCCGCCGAGGCGTGGCGGTTCGAGGCGGCGCTCGACGCCGGGGTGCTCGTGCTCTCCTCCGATGCGCCGGTGCTGGGCTTCGACTGGCGGCGCGGGATCGCCGACGCGGATGCGCGCATCGTGAGCGCGGGCGGCGCGGGCGACGAGGAATCGGCGAGGCGGCGCCTGCACGGGCTGCTGCGGGCCTACACGGCCGTGCCGGCGCAGCAGGATCGCGCCTCATCCTGGAAGGGCACGATCGAGGCGGGCAAGGCGGCCGACCTGGTCGTGCTCGCGCGCGACCCCTACGAGGCGGGCGCCGCGGGCCTGCCCGGGGTCGGGGTCGAGCTCACCGTGCTCGACGGCCGAGTGGTCTTCGAGCACGGAGCCTGACCCGCCCCGGCGCTAGGTCAGCAGCTGCCCGCCGTCGACCGCGAGACTCACCCCGGTGATGTGCGAGGCGCCCGCTCCCGCCAGAAACACCGCGGCGTTCGCGATGTCCTCGACCCGGGCGAAGTCGGCGAGGGGGATGCGATCCGTCCACGCCCTGCGCCGCTCGGAGCCCTCGGGCATGCCGGCCTGCAGCATCGGGGTCGCCACGGGGCCGGGCGCGACCGCGTTCACCCGGATGCCGTGCGCGGCGAGCTCGATGGCGGCCCAGCGGGTGACCGAATCGACGGCCGCCTTGCTCGACTCGTAGGCGCCCATGCCGGGGGTCGGCTGGCGCCCGCCGATCGATGAGAGGTTGACGATCGCGCCGCCGCCTCCCGCCGCGATGCGGTGATGCGCGAAGGCCTGGATCATCTGGAAGGTGCCGACGACGTTGACCTCCAGGATCGAGCGGTAGGACTCGGCGGGCAGCTCGGTGACGGCGCCGTGCACCGAGAGGATGCCGGCGTTGTTCACGAGCACGTCGACCCGCCGATCCGCCGCGGCGAAGCCGGCGAAGGCCGCCCGCACGGCGGCCCCGTCGGTGATGTCGAGGGCGAGCGGCTGCGCGCCCAGCTCGGCGGCGGCG
>CALMSE010000164.1 GCA_937872275.1 uncultured Leucobacter sp.
GGCCCCGAACACCCGCCCGTACCAGCCGTCCATGCTGAAGCCCGGAACCTTGAGCGCCCCCTCGTTCAGGCTCAGGGAGTCGTCGTAGAGCGCGGTGAGGTCGAAGTCGCTCACCTGGCCGCGCCCCTCGCAGCGCGGGCACATGCCGCCCACGATGCTGAAGCTGCGCCGCTCCTTCACCGTCTTGCCGCCCTTCTCGATCGTGACCGCGCCGGCGCCCGAGATCGAGGCGACGTTGAAGGAGAAGGCCTTGGCCGGGCCGATGTGCGGCTCGCCGAGGCGGCTGAAGAGGATGCGCAGCATCGCGTTCGCGTCGGTGGCGGTGCCGACGGTGGATCGCGGATCCGCCCCCATGCGCTGCTGGTCGACGATGATCGCGGTCGTGATGCCGTCGAGCACGTCGATGTCGGGCCGCGCGAGGTTCGGCATGAAGCCCTGCACGAAGGTCGAGTAGGTCTCGTTGATGAGGCGCTGCGACTCGGCCGCGATCGTGGCGAAGACGAGCGAGCTCTTGCCCGAGCCCGAGACGCCCGTGAAGACCGTGAGCCGGCGCTTCGGGATCTCGACGCTGATGTCCTTCAGGTTGTTCTCGCGCGCGCCGTGCACGCGGATGAGGTCGTGGGAGTCGGCGGGGTGCGTGGTTGCCATGCGGAACAGAGTAGCGCGGGCCGGGGGTGTCGGACTTCTCCGATTCTGATCGATCGGACCGGCGCGTCGGCCGCGCGCCGCGCGCTCAGGGCGCCGTCGGGAAGATCGGCGGCATGCCCGGATTGTGCGCGTACACCAGCACCAGGAACACCACGGCGTCGAAGAGCAGGTGCACGGTGACGACGTAGGCGAGCGAGCGGGTGCGCAGGAAGATGTAGCCCTGCATGAGCGCGAAGGGGATCGTGAGCAGCGGCCCCCAGGACCGGTAGCCCAGCTCCCAGAGGAACGACACGAACACCACGGCCTGCAGGAGGTTCGCGGCCCATGCCGGGAAGTGCCGCAGCAGCACGGCGAACACGGTGCAGATGAAGAAGAGCTCGTCCCAGATGCCGACCGCGCCGACGCCCACGAAGAGTCGCGCGATCAGCTCGGGCGTGTCGACCACGGGCCAGTTCTCGTAGACCCCCGAGCCGATGAAGTAGAACGGCAGGATCGCCCATCCGAGCACGAGCACGGCGGCGAGCCAGCCCCAGTGCAGGCGACCCCATCCGCCTCCTCCTCGCCAGGGGAACCCGGTCGCCCGGTCGCGGTAGACGAAGCGCGACACGAGATAGGGCACGACGACGGCGCCGCCGAGTGCGAGCGCGAAGCGCACCATCGCCCAGTCGTCGAGCTCGGCGGCGAGCGGCACCGTGCGCACGATGCCGAGGCCGATCGCGATGAGGGAGAGGTCGCGCAGCAGAGCCGGGGGTCGGGAGCCGGCGGATCCGGCCGGCGCCGCGCAGGCCCCGCCGCAGCCGCCGCGATCCGCGTACCAGGCCGCGGCCAGGCCGAGCGCCAGCAGGAGCGCCCCGGAGAGCACCTCCGCGAAGACGAAGAAGGCCGGCGCCGCGAGCACCGTCAGCACGGCGGCGACGACCGCCCACGGGGAGACGGGCCCGCGGTACCCGGAGGCCGCGTGCTGCCGGAGGCGATCCGCCACGTCGATCCGCGTCAGCCGAGGATGCGCGCCAGCCGCCGCACCGCGAACTCGTAGCCCTGCGAGCCCGCGCCCGCGATCACGAACTCGGCGATCGGCGAGACGTAGGAGTGGTGGCGGAATTCCTCGCGCGCGTGCACGTTGCTGAGGTGCACCTCGGCGACCGGCAGAGCGACGCCCGCGAGCGCGTCGCGCAGCGCGACCGAGGTGTGGGTGAAGGCTCCCGGGTTGATGACGACCGCCTCGCAGTCGGCGCGGGCCTCGTGGATCGCGTCGATGAGCACGCCCTCGTGGTTCGACTGCACCGCGCGCAGCTCGAAGCCGAGCTCCGCGGCGGTCGTGCTCGCGAGCTCCACCAGGTCGTCGAGGGTGTCGCTGCCGTAGATCTCGGGCTCGCGCGCGCCCAGCAGGTTGAGATTGGGGCCGTTGACCAGCAGGATCCTCCGCGTCATGCCGCCGCTCCTCCCTGCGCCTCGCGCGCGTCCGCGGCACCGGGCCGCGACTCCATCGTATCGGCCGTCCCGGCCAGAAGCAGTCGCACCCGGCTCAGCCAGGTGGCGAGCGCGCCCGCGACCAGCACCGCGAGCGCGATGCCGAGGCAGACGACCGCGATCGACCCGGCGCCGTTCTCGGGGGCGAGGAAGGGGTACGGCACCCAGCCGTTGGTCGCGCCGCGGACCAGCACGACGAGGAGCCACACGGCGGGGTAGAGCAGCACGACCCACAGCCGGCGCCAGGCGAGGGCGGGGCGGTCGGCGACGAGCAGCCAGTCGAGCGGCAGCGCGAGGGGCGAGACGATGTGCAGCACCGTGTTCGCCCAGGCGACGGGCACGCCGCCCTCGGCGCCGAGCGGCGCGAGCAGCACGGCGTAGACGAGCCCGACGACGGCGAGGTAGCCGACCACCGCGCCGCGGGCGTATGGGAACCAGCCCGGCCCCCGCCGACGGCGCAGCAGCAGCGCGCCCGAGGCGGCGAGCACCGCGATGCCCATCAGGTTGCTCTGGATCGTGAAGTAGCCGAAGAAGTTGAACGGGTTCGGGGCCGCTCCCGTGCGACCGGCGGTCTCCGCGTACGTCGCCGCGATCGCGACGAGCATGAGCGCGGCGAGCGCGAGCCTGATCGAGCCGATCGTGATCCTCATGGGCTCAGCGTAGCGACTGCTCGCCGGATCCGGAGGGCGTCGCGATCGCTTAGGCTGTCCGAGTGACAGAGACGCCCCAGCCGCTGCCGCCCAAGAGCTTCGACCCGCGCACCTTCCGCGACAGGCCGGTGTCGTTCGTGCGCCGCAGCGGCCGCATGACCCCCTCGCAGGAGCGCGCCTGGGAGGAGCACCGCGGCACCTACCTGCTCGACATCCCGCACGGGCCCGCCGCCACGAGCGTCGCCGACGGCGCGACGGGCGACCCCGAGCTGATCTTCGGGCGCCGCGCCCCGCTCGTCGTCGAGGTCGGCTCGGGTCAGGGCCACGCCATCCTGCACGCGGCGGGCGCCCGCCCGGCCGAGAACTTCCTCGCGGTCGAGGTGTTCCGCGCCGGACTCGCCCGGACGATGATCCGCGCAGAACTCGCGGGCCTCGCGAACCTGCGCCTGGCCGAGGTGAACGCGCCCGAACTGCTCGAGAGGTACCTTCCCGCGGGTTCCGTCGACGAGCTGTGGGTGTTCTTCCCCGACCCCTGGAAGAAGGCGCGGCACACGAAGCGGCGCCTCGTGTCGGACGACTTCATGCGGATCGCGGCGCGCGCCCTGCGGCCGGGCGGCGTGCTGCGCCTCGCGACCGACTGGGAGGACTACGCCGAGCAGATGCGCGAGGTCGGCGACGCCGCGGCGGACTTCGAGCGCGCATTCGAGGGGGAGTGGGCGCCCCGCCACGACGGGCGGGTGCTCACCGCCTTCGAGCAGAAGGGCATGGACCGGGGTCGCGCGATCCGCGATCTCGCGTATCGCCGGGTGTGAGGCGCCGCCTCCGCTCCGCTCCGCCCCGCACACTGCGCGTCTTCGCCTCCCACCTCGCCAATTGTGCCGAGAGGCGAGAAACGCATGTTCTCCCCGGGCGAAACGTGCGTTTTTCTCCTCTCGCGGGGTGTGATTCTGCCCGGAACCGAGGCCGAGACGGCCTCGGCGCGGAGCGCGCGAAGCCCAGAAATGGGCTTCGCCTTCAGCACTCCGCGCCCTCGTGACGCAGCAGGCGCTCCTTGATGTCGGTGCCGAAGAGGTAGCCGCCGAGTCCCCCGTCCGTGCGCACGATGCGATGGCACGGCACCACGAGCGCGACGAGGTTGTTCGCGCATCCCGACGCCGCGGCCCGCACCGCCTGAGGCCTGCCCGCGAGCGCCGCGAGCTCCGTGTAGGTGACGGCCGAGCCCCCGGGCACGCGGCGCAGCGCGCGCCACACCTCGCCGCGGAACGGGGTCTCGGGCTGGGCGACCGGCAGGGCGTCGAGCGCCTCGAGACGCCCCGCGGCGTAGGCGCGGAG
>CALMSE010000165.1 GCA_937872275.1 uncultured Leucobacter sp.
CCATGGACGAGACCTTCGAACTGCTCACCCTGCAGCAGACGGGCAAGATGGTGCCCGTGCCCATCGTGCTGCTCGACCGGCCGGGTGGCGACTTCTGGCGCGGTTTCGAGCGCTTCGCCACCCAGCACCTCGAGGGCACCGGCATGATCTCGCCCGGCGACCTCGACCGCGTGCTCGTGACGGACTCCGCCGATGCCGCGGTGGCTGAGATCACCGGCTTCTGGCGCAACTACGACTCGCTGCGCTGGGTCCCCGATCGCGGCGGGAACGGCCGCGGGGCGGCCGGCCCGCCCGCTGATGCGACGGTCGTCGCCGGCGGGGGGACCGAGCATCCTGGCGGCGATCAGCTCGTGATGCGGGTGCGGGCCGTCCCCACCGATGAGGAGCTCGACTCGTTGAACGAGCGCTTCGGCGAACTGCTGCTGCACGGGCGGATCGAGCGCACCGAGCCGCTCGCCCCCGAACTCGCCGACAAGGACCGGCTGGAGCTTCCGCGCATCGTGCTGACGCCCCGCCGCCGCGCGGTGGGGGACCTGCACCGCATCATCCGTGCGCTGAACGAGCTGCCCTCCGCTCCCGCCGAGCCGCCGAGGCCACCCGTTCCCGAAGAGTGAGCGGACCCCCCGGGCTCCCGGGCGCACACCCCGTGAAATCCCAGTCGCGGTCGTTTCTGGCAGGCAGCAGAGACCATGATCGAGCTCTCGCGATGTCGCGATGATGATGCGGAGCGTCAAGGAGGTCAGGGGTAAGGGAGGGCGGCAGGGGCTCGGTGCGGTCAGGCCCCGTGGCCCCGGATCTTCTCCACGCAGGCCGCGATGCGGCGCTCGCGGGTCTCGGGCTTCTTCGCGTCGAGAATCGCCCGCACGTGCTCCTTGCGGTGGCTCGGCGGGAGCCCGTCGAAGGCCTCGCGAGCCCCGGGTGCGGCCGCCAGCGCGGCCGCCAGGTCATCGGGCACCTCGACCTCGCGCGGCGCGGTGTCGAGCTCTATGAGGGCCTCGACCTCGTCGCCGATCTCGACCCCCAGCTCGGCGCGCGCCGCCTTCGACAGGCCGATGAGGTTCTGCCCGCCCATCACGGCGAGGCGCAGGCGGGCCGAGCGCCCGCCGATCGTGACGCGCACCGCGGCGCGCTTGCCGCCGCCGAGCTCCTCCACCTGGGCGTCGGTCAATTCGATCGCGGTCGCCGGGCCCTGCGGCTCGAGCGTCGTGCGGATGATCAGCGGCATGGGCTCTCCCTTCGTCGGGGTTATCTGCTTCGCCGGCGGGGCTCAGGCCCCGACGTACTCGGCCAGGTGCTCGCCGGTGAGCGTGGAGCGCGCGGCGACGAGCTCCGCGGGCGTGCCCTCGAAGACGACCCGGCCTCCCTCGTGGCCCGCGCCCGGGCCGATGTCGATGATGCGGTCGGCGTGCGCCATGACGGCCTGGTGATGCTCGATCACGATGACGCTCTTGCCCGAGTCGACGATGCGGTCGAGCACGCCGAGCAGCTGCTCGACGTCGGCGAGGTGCAGGCCCGTGGTCGGCTCGTCGAGCACGTACACGCCGCCCTCCTCGGCCATGGCGATCGCGAGCTTCACCCGCTGGCGCTCGCCGCCCGAGAGCGTCGAGAGCGGCTGACCGAGCGTGAGGTAGCCGACCCCGACATCGGCCAGGCGATCCAGGATCTTCGCGGCCTTCGGCACCTTGGCCTCGGCGCCGGCGTCCGAGGTCCCCGCGAAGAAGTCGCGGGCCTCCTCGATCGGCATCTCGAGCACCTCGGCGATGTTCCTGCCGCCGAGCCGGTACTCGAGCACCTCGGCCTGATAGCGGCGCCCCTCGCACTCGTCGCAGGGCGTCGAGACCCCGGCCATCATCACGAGATCGGTGTAGATGACGCCGGCGCCCTTGCAGGCCTGGCAGGCTCCCTCCGAGTTCGCGCTGAAGAGGGCGGGCTTCACCCCGTTCGCCTTCGCGAACGCCGTGCGTACGGGGTCGAGGATGCCGGTGTAGGTGGCGGGATTCGAGCGCCGCGACCCCTTGATCGCCGACTGGTCGACCGTGACCACGCCCTCGCGGCCCGACACCGAGCCGTGGATCAGCGAGCTCTTGCCCGAGCCCGCGACGCCGGTGACCACCGTGAGCACGCCGAGCGGCACGTCGACGTCGACGCCCTGCAGGTTGTGGGTGCTCGCGCCGCGCACCTCGATCGCACCCGCCGGCTTCCGCACCGCATCCTTCAGCCGGGCCCGGTCGTCGAGGTGCCGACCCGTGACCGTGCCGCTCGCGCGCAGCCCCTCGAGATCGCCCTCGAAGCAGATCTCGCCGCCGTGGGCGCCTGCGCCCGGCCCGAGGTCGACGATGCGGTCGGCGATGGCGATCATCTCGGGCTTGTGCTCGACCACCAGCACCGTGTTGCCCTTGTCGCGTAGCTGCAGCAGCAGCCGGTTCATGCGCTGGATGTCGTGCGGGTGCAGACCGATCGACGGCTCGTCGAAGACGTAGGTGACGTCGGTGAGGCTCGACCCCAGGTGGCGGATCATCTTCGTGCGCTGCGACTCGCCGCCCGAGAGGGTGCCCGCCGGTCGGTCGAGCGAGAGGTAGCCGAGGCCGATCTCGACGAAGGAGTCGAGCGTCGCGCGCAGGTTCTCGAGCAGCGGAGCCACCGAGGGCTCGTCGAGCCCGCGGATCCACTCGGCGAGGTCGCTGATCTGCATGGCGCAGGCGTCGGCGATCGAGATC
>CALMSE010000166.1 GCA_937872275.1 uncultured Leucobacter sp.
GGCACCGCCTTCGCCGCATGCCCGGAAGCGCTGACGAGCGCGCGCGCTCGCGCCCGGCTGCTCCGCGCGAGCGGGGCCGAGACGACGATCAGCCGGGTGGTCGACGTCGCGCTCGGCCACCCGTGGCCCGCTCGTTTCCCCGAGCGCGTGCTGCGGACGGACTTCGTGGAGCACTGGCAGGGGAGGGAGGACGAGCTCGCGAACGACGCCGCCGCGCGCGCCGCCTTCCGCGCGGCGGTCGAGGCCGAGGACTACTCGGTGGTCGCCCTCAACGCCGGACAGGGCGTCGACTCGCTGACGGAGGTGCGCCCGGCGGCCGAGGTCGTCGCGGCGCTGGCAGGCTCTAGCATGAAGCCATGAGCGAAACGCAGCCGTCCGTCTCCGAGCGCCTCGACGCCCTGCCCTTCACGCGCAGGCACGGCAAGGTGCTGACCGGCTCGGGCATCGGCTGGGCGCTCGACGCCATGGACGTCGGGCTCATCTCCTTCATCATCGCGGCCCTCGTCGAGCATTGGGGCATCTCGAGGGGCGAGAGCGGGCTCATCGCCTCGATCGGCTTCGCGGGCATGGCGGTCGGTGCGAGTCTCGGCGGACTGCTGGCGGATCGGCTCGGCCGTCGGCAGGTGTTCGCGATCACGCTGCTCGTCTACGGTCTCGCGACCGGCGCGAGCGCCCTCGCCGGGGGCCTCGCGCTGCTGCTCGCACTGAGGTTCCTCGTCGGTCTGGGGCTCGGCGCCGAGTTGCCGGTCGCCTCGACCTACGTGAGCGAGTTCGCGCCCGCGCGCATTCGCGGCCGCGTCATCGTGATCCTCGAGGCCTTCTGGGCCGTGGGGTGGACCGCCGCCGCCCTCATCGGCTACTTCGTCGTGCCGCTCGGCCCCGACGGCTGGCGCTGGGCCTTCGCGCTGGGCGCCCTTCCCGCGGTCTACGCGCTGATCGTGCGCTGGGGCCTGCCCGAGTCGCCGCGCTGGCTCGTGAAGCGGGGTCGCATCGCCGAGGCCGAGCGGATCGTCGCCGACTTCGAGCGCTCGGCCGGCGGGGCGAGCCCTGCCCGGGCGGGCGGATCCGCGATTCGGGACGACGGCTCCTCCGGCCCGGCACCTGATCCCTCGCCGGCCCGGGCTCAGGCCCCTGCCCAGGCCTCCGCTCCCGCCCAGGCTCCGGCTCTCGCGCGCGGAGGCCGGCTCGTCGCGCTCTGGTCACGGGAGTTCCGGGTGCGCACGCTCTCGATCTGGGCGGTCTGGTTCTGCGTGAACTTCGCCTACTACGGCGCGTTCATCTGGATCCCGAGCATTCTCGTCGACGCCGGCTTCGGCCTCGTGCGCTCCTTCGGCTTCACGCTGCTCATCACGCTCGCCCAGCTGCCGGGATATGCGGTGGCCGCATGGGTGATCGAGAAGTGGGGGCGCCGGCTCACGCTCTCGGTGTTCCTCGTGGGCTCTGCGGCCTCCGCCGTCGTGTTCGGCACCGTGCACACCGAAGGGGCGATCATCGCCTCGGGCATGGCGCTCTCGTTCTTCAACCTCGGGGCCTGGGGTGCGCTGTATGCGGTGACCCCTGAGCTCTATCCGACCTCGCTGCGCGGAACGGGTGCGGGGTGGGCCGCGGGTGTGGGGCGGATCGCCTCGATCGTCGCCCCGCTCGTCGTGCCGGTGATGCTCGTGGCCGGCGGATCCGCGCTGACCTTCGGCGTCTTCGCGGTGTTCTTCGTCGTCGCGGCGGCGGCGGCCTGGGGGCTCATCGAGCATCGCGGAAAGGCGCTCGACGAGCGCTGACCGGGAGCCCGGGTCGAAAACGTTCGAACGACGCGAGACACGCCCGGATTTCACGGCAGAGTTTGCATCGGCTTCGGTCGCCGTGCTAAGTTAGTCGAGTTGCCAAAAACGGGCCGGAAGGGCCGCAAGAGGTGGCAGATCGGCTTCTCGGAGATCCTGTTGTGGGGTGTTACGGGTGGTGTCTGGTCCTTGAGAACTCA
>CALMSE010000167.1 GCA_937872275.1 uncultured Leucobacter sp.
CATCGGCGGCTCAGACCCGCGAGCGATCGACGGTGCGGCCGGCGCCCCGGACGGCTCCGGACAGGAAGCCCGCCCCCCAGGTCAGGTGCATCGTGACGAGTGCGGCGAGGCCGAGCGCGCGCTGGCCGAGGCCGCGCAGACCGTCGAGCCGCGTGGTCGCGAAGAGCACCGCGCAGGCGTAGGCGAGCGGCACGAGGTGCACGAGCGACCACCAGGCCCAGGACACGAGCCCGGTCGACTGCAGCGCGAGCACGACGAGACTCGCGGCGAGGCCCAGCACGAGCGTGCCGGGCGCGTAGAAGCGCCACGGGGTCTCCCGCGGGTGCCGCCGGGTGATCACCGCGCGCCACGCGCCCGTCGCGAAGAACTGCCTCGCGAGCGCGCCGTAGCTCGCCCGCGGCCAGTAGGTCACCCCGAGCGAGGGATCGAACCAGACGAGGAGGCCGGCGCGACGGATGCGCAGGTTGAGCTCCCAGTCCTCGCCGCGGCGGATCCCCGGGTCGTAGCCCCCCACGGCCTCCAAGGCCTCGCGCCGGAAGATGCCGAGGTACGCGCTCTCCGCGGGGCCCGCCCGGCCGTCGCCGTGGTAGGCGCCCCCGCCCAGTCCGTACGGGCTGTTGTAGCCGGCCGCGATCGCCCGCTGCACCGGCCCGCGCCCCGCGGCGCGCATGATGCCGCCGACGTTGGCCGCGCCCTCGGAGCGCAGCGCCGCGATCCCGCGCTCCGTGTAGTCCGCGGTGAGCTCGCTGTGCGCGTCGACGCGGATCACGACCGGGTGCCGGCTGTGCGCGATCGCGAGATTCAGCCCGATGGGGATGTCGCGCCCCGGGTTCGGCACCAGACGCACCCGCGGATCCTCGTCGGCGATGCGGCGGGCGATCTCATCGCTGCGGTCCGACGAGGGGCCGAGCGCGAGCACGATCTCCTTCTCGCCCGGGTACCCCTGCGCGAGGATCGTGCGCACGGCCCGCTCGAGGTGCTGCTCCTCGTTGAGCACCGGCATCACGTAGCTCACGCCGGGGCGCTCGGGAAGATCTGGCAGCAGCACCCCCAGATTCTCCCATGCCGGACCGGATTAGGCTGGAGGCCATGCAGATCGCGAACGACCTGAGGCGCGCCCGCAAGCTCGTGCAGCGCGTGCTCCGCGGCAGGCGCAGCCTCGCCGAACTGAAGCAGGCCCTCGAGGCGCGCCCCCCGCTCCCGACCGGGCACTACGAGGTCGGCGTCTACTTCGCCGACGGGCCGGTCAACCTCTACCAGATGCGGCAGTGGTACGCCCCGCTGCGCGAGCTCTCGAAGACCCACCCCGTGCTCGTGCTCACCCGCGGCGCATCCGCCGCGCTCGCGCTCATGCGGGAGAGCGGGCTCGACGTCGCCTACACGCGGCGCATCGGGGAGATCGAGGAGCTGCTGGCCGAGCAGCGGCTCGGGATCATGCTCTACGTGAACCAGAACGCGCGCAACTTCCAGATGATGCGCTACGGCACCCTCTGGCACGTGTTCGTGAGCCACGGCGAGAGCGACAAGATCTACATGGCCAGCAATCAGAACAAGGCCTACGACTACTCGTTCATCGGCGGCGACGCGGCGCGCGAGCGACTCACCCGTGCGCTCTGGGACTACGACGTGGACCGCCGCACCTTCGCGATCGGCCGACCGCAGAACGACCACCTGCAGGGCGAGCCGCCCTTCGCTCCCGACGACCGCACGGTGGTCTTCTACGCTCCCACGTGGGAGGGCGACCGGCCCTCGATGAGCTACGGCTCGGTGGCCAGCCACGGCGAGGCCCTCGTGCGCCGCCTCCTCGAGACGGGTCGCCATCGCGTCGTGTACCGTCCCCACCCGCGCAGCGGGGTGTCGGATCCCGAGTACGGGGCCGCGAATGAGCGGATCATCGCGATGATCGCCGAGGCGAACCGCAAGGATCCTGCCGCGAACCACGTCTTCGACCAGTCGCCGTCGATCGACTGGCAGCTGAGCCTGCCCGACGTCGCGGTCTGCGACGTCTCGGCGATGGTCTACGACCGTCTCGCGACGGGCAAGCCGCTCATGGTCACCCGTCCGGTGGCGGAGGAGGCAGAGGTCGACGAGATCGGCTACCTCGGCGTCTGCGAGTGGCTGTACGCCGACGACGCTCTGCGCGGCGACGAGGCGCTGGAGCGCGTGATCGGCGACGAGGCGGCCCGCGAGCGCCTCGGCACCTGGTCGAGGCACTACTTCGGCGACACCTCCCCGGGTGCTCCCACCGCCCGCTTCCACGAGGCGGTCGAGACCCTGCTCGCCCGTGCCGAGGAGTGGCGCTCCCGCGAGGCGGCCGGGACCCTCTAGTCGCCCGGCTCGGGGTTGTGCTCGGCGTTGTAGCGCTCGAGCACCTCGTCGATGGGGCCGTCGAGCCGGAGGCGTCCGCCGTCGAGGTAGAGCCCCCGGGTGCAGAAGCGGCGCAGATCGCGCTCGTTGTGCGAGACCAGGAAGAGCGTCTTCTGCTCCGCGAGCATGGAGTCGATGCGGGCATAGCACTTCGTGCGGAACGCCTTGTCGCCGACCGCGAGCACCTCGTCGACGAGCAGCACCGGCTCGTCGAGCTGGGAGACCACGGAGAAGGCGACCCGCACCTTCATGCCGCTCGACAGGTGCTTGAACGGCGTGTCGAGCACGTCGCCCGCCTCCGCGAAGTCGACGATCGCGTCGAAGCGATCGGCGATCTCGCGCCGGGAGAGCCCGTGGAGGCCCGCGGTGAGGTGGATGTTGTCGCGGACGGTGAGGTCGCCCACGAAGCCGCCGGTGAGCTCGATGAGCGGGGCGACGCCGCCCCGCACCCGCACGCGGCCCTCGTCGGGCAGCAGGACGCCGGCGACGAGCTTCAGCAGCGTCGACTTGCCCTGCCCGTTGCGGCCGACGACGCCGATGGCCTCGCCCGCCCGCACCTCGAACGACACGTCGCGCAGAGCCCAGAACTCCCCGGTGCGGCTGCGCCGCCTGCGACCCCCGAAGAGATCCTTGAAGCTCCTCCTGGCCCCGCGGTTGCGGCGGAAGCGCACGCCGAGCCCCGAGGCGACGATGACCGCCTCGGGGCTCGCACCCGCACCGGTGTCGGGATCCGCCATCGGACTCACGGTCACAGCTCCTTCAGCACGCCGCCCACCATGCGGCGGAACACGAGCACGCCCGCCGCGAGGAAGGCGAGCGAGATGAGGGTGGAGACGCCGACGAGCGCCCAGTTCAGCTGATCGGGGAAGAAGCCGGCGCGGAACAGCGAGATGGGCCCCGACAGGGGGTTCGCCCACGCGAGCACCGCGAAGCCTCCGGGGAGATCGCCCGCGCCGTAGATGACGGGGGAGGCGTAGAAGAGCAGGCGGAGGACCAGTTTCGTGGCGCGCTCCAGGTCGCGGAAGAACACCGTGAGCGGAGCGATGAGGAGGCCGACGCCGAGGATGAGCGTCCCCAGCAGCAGGACGCCGAGCGGGTAGAGGAGGATCCCCCAGCCGACGGTGGCGCCCGAGAAGATCGCGAACAGCGCGAGCACCGGCAGGCTGAGCAGGAACTCGATGCCCTTCGAGCACACGATGCGCCCCACCCAGATCCACCGCGGCAGGGCGACCGAGCGCACCAGTTTCACATCGCGCAGGAACGCCCGGGCGGAGTCGCCGACCGCGCCGTTGAACCACATCCAGGGCAGCATCGCGCTCAGCAGGAAGACGATGTAGGGCGCTTCGCCCAGGCTGCGCGACATCAGCTGGGTGAAGATGAACCAGTAGATAAGGCTCATCAGCAGCGGGTCGAGCACCGACCACAGATAGCCGAGGAGGGAGGTCGAGTAGCGCACCTTGAGGTCGCGCAGCGTCAGCAGGCGCAGCGATCGCAGTGCGACGGCTCGATGTTCGACTCGGGATGACACAAGAGCTATTCTGCCCGGTTCCGGGGCGCGATGCGCGAGGCGCCCCATCAGCTTCCGCACGCACGGACTTTGGTAGGTTAGGAGGGTGTCGACCACCACCCCGCCTCGAACCGGTCGCATCGAGGTTCCCGTCCCCTCGGTCGTGCGCGCGCGAGAGCGCGGCGCGGCCGCCCTGCAGCGCCCGGTCGTGCTGCGGACGGAGGCCCTCACGAAGGCCTACGGGCAGCTGATCGCCGCCCGGGAGATCTCGCTCGAGGTGCACGCCGGATCGTTCACGGGCGTCGTCGGCCCCAACGGTGCGGGCAAGACCACGCTGCTGTCGATGATCTCGGGCCTCAACCGGCCCACCTCGGGCAGCGTGACGGTGAGCGGCGTCGACGTCTGGGCCGACGGCCCGAGCGCGAAGCGGCTCATCGGCTCGCTTCCGGATCGGCTGCGACTCTTCGATCGCCTCACCGGGGCGCAGCTGCTCACATACGCCGGGGTGCTGCAGGGCGTGGCGCGATCCACCCTCGCCGAGCGGGCCTCGGAGCTCGCCGAGGCCTTCGGCCTCGAATCCGCGCTCGATCGCCCCGTCAGCGACTACTCGGCGGGCATGCAGAAGAAGATCGGCCTCGCCTGTTCGATGATCCACGCGCCCGAGATGCTCGTGCTCGACGAGCCCTTCGAGGCCGTCGACCCGGTCTCCGCCTCGAACCTGACCGAGATCCTGGAGCAGTTCGTCGCGGGCGGCGGCAGCGTCGTCATGTCGAGCCACAGCCTCGACCTGATCCAGCGCGTCTGCGACCACGTCGCCGTGATCCAGGGCGGCGTGGTCGTCGCACAGGGCACGGTCGACGCGGTGCGCGGGGGTGCGAGCCTCGAGGAGCGCTTCGCAGAGCTGACGCAGTCGGCGGATGCCGGGAAGGGGCTGGAGTGGTTGCGCGGCTCTGCAGACTCCGCCTGACGATGCTCGCCGCGGCGTTCCGCGGCCCCGTGCTCCGCGTGCTCCGCACCGTGCTGTTCGGAACCCTCGCCGCCGCGGGTGCCGTCGCGCTGGCCTGGCTGCCCCTCCTCATCGCCGCGGACGCCGACGACCGCGCTGCGATCGACACCGTGCTCGTCTCCCTCGTGCTCGTCATCGCTGGCGTCGTGCCGCTGTTCGCGAACCGCCGCCACCTCGAGCCGAGGCAGTTCGGCCAGGTGCCGGCGGGGCCCGCCGCGATCGCCTCGGCCCTGCTCGTCTCGACCGTGCTGAGCTGGTCCGCGCTCTGGCTGCTGCTGTGGCTCGTGAGCCTCGGAGTGCTGCGCCCCGAGTGGCGCGCCGGCGGCTGGGCGCTCGCGGCGGCCGGCCTGCTCGTGCTGCTGCTGGCCGTGTGCGGAGCCCGCGTGTCCTCGGCGCTGTCGAAGCTGCTCGTGCCGCCGCAGGCGAACGGCACCCTCCGCGCCATCGGTGCCCTGCTGCTCGTCGCGGCCCTGCCGGTGGCGGTGTTCGCCGTGGCGGAGACCCTTCGGGCGCCCGGCGGCGCGGCAGCCTCCGACGCCGCGGCGACGCTCGGATGGCTTCCCGTGGGCGCCCCCGTCGCGGGCCTCGCGCTGGCGGTCGACGGCGACACCGGCGGCGCGCTCGCCCGCTTCGGGATCGCGCTCGCCTGGGTGCTCGTGCTCGTCGCGGTCTGGTTCCCGCTGGTGCGGCTCTCGCTCCAACGCATCCCGCGCCCCGCGGATCAGCTGCTCGCCCGCCGCAGCATGGGCTGGTTCGACCGCTTCCCGGCCCGTCCGGCGGCGGTGATCGGTGCGCGATCCGTCACCTACTGGGCGCGCGACCCGCGCTACCGGGTCGCCCTCGCGGCCGCGCCCATCGGCGCCGCGCTCGCGGTGCTCGCGCTGTGGATCGCGGGCGTCGATCCGCAGCACCTCGCGCTCGTCCCGCTGCCGATCATCGTGCTGCTGCTCGGGTGGTCGCTGCACAACGACATCGCCACCGACTCGACGGCCATCTGGATGCACGTCGCGAGCGGCACGCGCGGCCGCCACGACCGCGCCGGCCGACTCGCACCGGTGCTGCTCGTCGGGCTGCCCCTCGTACTCATCGGCTCCAGCCTCACCGTCACGGTGATGGGGGACTGGCGGGTGCTGCCCTCGGTGGTCGGCCTGAACCTCGCGGTGCTGCTCGTCGCCTGCGGCGTATCGAGCGTCTTCTCGGCCCTGCTGCCCTATCCGGCCACGCGGCCCCGCGAGTCGCCCTTCTCCCAGCCCTCGGTCGCCGGTTCCGGCGCCGGCGTGGCGCAGACCGTCTCGATGCTGCTCTCGCTGGCGCTCGCCGCCCCGCCCGCCTGGTTCGCGGTCGAGGCGGCGCTCGATCCCGAGCTCGCCTCGAACGCATTCGCGCTGGGCTTCGGGGCCGTCTACGGAGCCGTGGTGCTGGTGATCGGCGTGCTCGTCGGCGGGCTCGTGTTCGATCGCACGGGGCCCGACTACGTCGCGCTCACGCAGACCTTCGACTGAGCGGTCGCCGGGCGGCGTAGACTCTGGGCATGGGTATCTTCACGCGCGAGAAGAACGATGTCGGCGGCGGCACCGACGTGATGGACCGCGAGCTCGAGAAGCTGCTGAACGAGGATCGGATCGAGGACGGCGATCACGAGCGCTTCTCCCACTACGTGCCGAAGGACAAGATCATCGAGTCGGCGGTCACCGGCAAGCCGGTGCGGGCGTTGTGCGGCAAGAAGTGGACGCCGTCGCGCGATCCCGAGAAGTTCCCCGTCTGCCCCGAGTGCAAGAAGGTCTACGAGCGCATGCGGAAGTAGGGCGGGATCGTCCGCTCCCGTCACTCCCGGTACTCGGTGGGGATCGCGGGGTCGCCGCGGGTGAGGCTCATGGCGACGGGAGGGAGTCCCGCGACCGCCCGGCGGTGCCGTGCGCGAGCGGCGGCGATGCCGGCTTCGCCGGTGTGGCCGGGCAGGGCGGCTCCGGCGACGACGAGCGGAGCGAGCACCTCGCGGCCGCGCCCGTCGAACTCGCCGCCCTCCGTCTCGCCGCCGGGCCCGTCGCCCGTGAAGATCAGCTCGGCCAGCGCGATGCCGTGAGCGTCTTCGAGGCGCCGCACGCTCTTGCGTCCGCCGACGGAGGCCTTGCCCGCCGAGCGCTTCGCCACCGGCACCCACTCGCCCTCGTCGCCGGTGCGGGCGACGAGCTTGTAGACCATGCCCATCGACGGGGATCCCGATCCGGTCACCACGGAGGTGCCGACGCCGAAGCCGTCCACGGGGGAGGCGGCGAGCGCCGCCACCGTGTACTCGTCGAGGTCGTTCGTCACGGTGATGCGCGTGTTCGTCGCTCCGAGCTCGTCGAGCAGTTCGCGCACCTGCACCACCACGACCGGCAGGTCGCCGGAATCGATGCGCACGGCGCCGAGGCCGGGGCCCGCGACCTCGACGGCGGTGCGCACGCCCTGCTCGATGTCGTACGTGTCGACGAGGAGCGTGGTGTCGGTGCCGAGGGCCGCGATCTGCGCGGCGAAGGCCTCGCGCTCGCTGTCGTGCAGCAGGGTGAAGGAGTGCGCCGCGGTGCCCATCGTCGGGATGCCGTAGCTGCGCCCCGCCTCGAGGTTCGAGGTCGAGTCGAAACCCGCGATGTAGGCCGCCCGGGCCGCCGCGACGGCGGATCGCTCGCCAGTGCGGCGCGAACCCATCTCCGCGAGCGGCTTGCCCGCCGCGGCGTGCACCATGCGGCTCGCCGCCGTGGCGACGGCGGAGTCGGTGTTCAGGATGCTGAGTGCGAGCGTCTCGAGCAGCACGCCCTCGGCGAAACTCGACTCGACGGTGAGGAGCGGCGAGCCGGGGAAGAACACCTCGCCCTCGGGGTAGCCCCAGATGTCGCCCGAGAAGCGGTAGTCGGCGAGCCAGTCGAGGGTCTGCGGGCGCAGGAATTCCTGCTCGCGCAGCCAATCGAGCTCCCGATCGCCGAAGCGGAAGCGCTCGATCGCCTCGAGCAGGCGGCCGGTGCCCGCGACGACGCCGTAGCGACGGGCGCCCGGGAGTCGCCGGGCGAAGAGTTCGAACACGCTGCGCCGGTTCGCGGTGCCGGCGGCGAGCGCCGCGTCGACCATGGTGAGCTCGTAGCGGTCGGTGAGCAGGGCGGTGGAGGCCTCGGGCCGCTCGGTGGAGGTGCGCACGCGGCCAGCCTACCCGGCGGCCTCCGTCGGGCGCACCCGTCGGGCGCACCCGTCGCCCGGCTGCCGGGGGCTGCCCGGGGAAGCGCTGGATCATTGGAAGTCCCGCGAGGAGACCGCCGCGGGTGCTTCGAGGGCCTCGAACGACTCGGCGATGACATTGAGCACTCCCTCCCGGGAGCGCTCGAGGGCGCCTGCGACGAGGAGCGCGGGTGCGCCGCGCGCGATCGGGCGGTGGCGGGCCCAGACGTCGGCCCAGGTCACGATGTTCGTGCTGCCCGCCTCGTCTTCGAGCGTGACGAAGGTGACGCCGCCCGCGGTGGCCGGGCGCTGCCGGTGGGTGACGAGGCCGGCGACCACGACGCGGGTGCCAGGCGGTGCTTCGCGCAGCCGGTCCGAGCGGATCACTCCGCGCCGCTCGAGCCGTTCGCGCAGCAGGGCCATCGGGTGCAGGCCGGAGAGCACCCCCGTGGTCCACAGGTCGAGGGCGGTGCGCTCGGCCTCGGTGAGGACGGGCAGCAGGGGCGGCTGCACGTGCACGGAGACGCCGGGCAGATAGCGCTCGCGATTGGCCTCGGCGGGGGCGGCTGCCCAGAGGGACTCGCGACGGCCCGTGCCGAGGCCTGCGCAGGCCCCCGCGGCGCTCAGCGCTTCGAGGCGGTGCCGGTCGAGGTCGGCGCGGCGGGCGAGGTCGGGCAGATCGATGAAAGGTCCGCTGTCGCGGGCCGCGGCGATCCGTGCGGCCGTGGCTCGGTCGATGCCGCGCACCCCGGCGAGCCCCAGGCGCACCGCGAAGGCGGCGTCGCGGCGGTGCCTCGCCGAATCGTCGGGGGCGTCGCGGCGGAACGGCGGCACCGGGGGCTGCTCGTGCTCCAGACAGGCGGACAGGCCGCTCGGGCGGGGGTGATCCGTCAGCCGCTCGAGCTCGGCCTCCACGGTCGGGTGCTGCACGTCGGCCGGGTGCACGACGACGCCGTGGCGGCGAGCGTCTTCGACGAGCGTGCGCGGCGAGTAGAAGCCCATCGGCTGCGAGCGGAGCAGGCCTGCGAGGAACGCCGCCGGATAGTGCAGCTTGAGCCAGGAGCTCGCGTAGACCAGCAGCGCGAAGCTGAGGGAGTGGCTCTCGGCGAAGCCGAAGTCGGCGAAGGACTCGATCTGGGCGTAGATGCGTTCGGCCTGATCATCGGGGATGCCGTTCTCCCTCATGCCCGCCATGAGCTTCCCCTTCAGGCTGCCGATCCGCTCGACGCCCCGCTTCGATCCCATCGAGCGCCGCAGCAGATCGGCGTCCTCGGCGTTGCAGCCGCCCACCGTCATCGCCATCTGCATCAGCTGCTCCTGGAAGAGCGGGACCCCGAGCGTGCGTCCGAGCACCTCCCCGAGTGCGGGGTGCGGCGGGTCGGGAGCCTCCTGCTTCCGGCGGCGACGCAGGTAGGGGTGCACCGCGCCGCCCTGCATCGGGCCGGGACGGATCAGGGCGATCTCGATCACCAGGTCGTAGAACTCGCGGGGGAGCAGCCTCGGCAGCGTGTTCAGCTGCGCGCGGCTCTCCAGCTGGAACACGCCGATGGCGTCGGCGCGGCAGAGCATGTCGTAGACGCCCGCCTCTTCCCTGGGGATGGTGCTGAGGCTCCAGCACTCGCCGGTGGTCTCGGCCGCGAGATCCATGGTGATGCGCAGCGCGCTCAGCATGCCGAGGCCGAGCAGGTCGAACTTGACGAGCCCCATCGAAGCGCAGTCGTCCTTGTCCCACTGCAGCACGGTGCGATCCCGCATGCGCGCATGCTCGATGGGGCAGACCTCGCCGATGGGGCGCTCGGTGAGCACCATGCCGCCCGAGTGGATGCCGAGGTGCCGTGGGGCCTTCACGAGCCGGCGGGCCAGCCGCAGCACCTCCTCGGGCACCTCGGCCGCCGCCGCATGCTCGGGGGTGAGGGGCGCGCCCGGCTCGGGGATCCGGGCCCAGCGCTCCATGCCCTTGGTGAGCTCGCGCTGCTGCTCGGGGCTGTAGCCGAGCGCCTTCGCGGCGTCGCGCACGGCGCTCCGGGGTCGGTAGCTGATGACATTGGCCACCTGGGCCGCCTTGCGGCGGCCGTAGCGATGGTAGACGTACTGGATCACCTCCTCTCGGCGGTCGCTCTCGAAGTCGACGTCGATGTCCGGCTCCTCGTCGCGCATGCTGTTCAGGAAGCGCTCGAACGGCAGGTCGTAGAAGATCGCGTCGACCGCGGTGATGCCGAGCACGAAGCAGATCGCGGAGTTCGCGGCCGAGCCGCGCCCTTGACAGAGGATCTGCTTGCCCGCGGCGAAGCTGACGATGTCGTGGACGATGAGGAAGTAGCCCGGGAAGTTCTTCTGCTCGACGACGTCGAGCTCCCGTTCGAGCCTCGCTACGACCTTCGGATCGTCGAGGTCGTAGCGCTGTGCGGCGCCTTCCCACACGAGCTGGCGGAGCCGACTCATCGGGGTGTGCCCCTCGGGCACCTCGAAGTCGGGCAGCGCGGGGCGCGCGGCCCGGAGGCGGAAGGCCAGCTCCCGCGCGAGCGACGCGGTGCGCGCGACCGCGTCCCGGTGCCGGTCGAAGCGGCGCAGCATCGCGGCGCCGGATCTCAGCCGCGCGGCCCCCGTCGCGGGCAGATAGGGGTCGAGTTCGTCGAGGCTGCGGCGCGAGCGGATCGCGGCCATCGCCTCGGCGAGCGGCGCCCCGGCCGCGGTCGCGTAGTGCACGCCCCCGGTCGCGACGGTCGGCAGCTGGGCCCCGTCCGCCAGCTCGGACAGCCGGTCGCAGCGCACGTCGTCGCCCGGATGGCCGTGATCGGTGAGCTCCACGAAGACGCGGTCGCGACCGAAGAGGGAGACGAGACGGTCGATCTCCCTCCGCGCCGCGGCCTCGCCGTCGCTGCGATTCGGTGCGGAATCGAGGGCGCGCCGCACCGCGCCCTTGCGGCAGCCGGTGAGGATCGCCCACTCCCCGCCGGAGGCTGCGGCGAGCGCCTCGAGCTCGTAGCTCGGCCGCCCCTTCTCCTTCCCGGCGAGCTGCGCCTCGGTGATGGCCGCGGCGAGGCGGTGGTAGCCGCCCACCCCGACGGCGAGCGCCAGCAGGTGCGTGCCCGCCGGGTCGGCCGCGCCGAGCTGCGGGGCCGCGAGCCCGAGAGAGAGCTCGGAACCGTAGACCGTGAGCAGCTCGGGGTGCTTCGCCGCCGCCTCGGCGAAGCGCGGGGCGCCGGGGAAGCCGTCGTGATCGGTGAGGGCGATGCCGTCGAGCCCGAGCCGGACGGCCTCCGCGATGAGCTCTTCGGGCGAGCTGGCGCCGTCGAGGAAGCTGTAGTGGGAATGGACGTGCAGTTCCGCGTACGGCGCGCGGGGGCCCGGTGGCGGCACGGCGCTCGGCTCGGTCCCGGGGCGGGCGGCCGGCACAGGATCGTCGCCGGGCGCCGCGGCGTTGCCGGGCTCGGGGAGGCGTCCCGAGAGTCGTCGTTCGAGCTCTCGCCACGTCATCGGCGGATTCTTCCAGCCCACGTCCCGGCTCCTTCCTCTCGCCTCTCTCGATTCTTTTTCTCTTGTTCCTCACGCGTTTGCCGCGGCCCGTCTTCCGGCCGCGCGGTTCAGTCGTAGCGCCCCTCGGCGACCCAGCCCCACACCCCGTCGGACCCGGACCGCTCATAGCGCAGCAGCCAGGCCTCGCCGCTGCGCAGCAGCAGTTGCATGCGGAATCGTGGGCCGGCGGCCGGGACGTTCTCCGTGCCCGCCCACCACCTCTCGCGCAGCGGCCAGGGCGCCGACCAGGCTTCCACCGCTGCATCGCCCCCGCCTTCGGCTCCGGCTGCTGCCGACCCCTCCGTCGCCTCCGGGCGGCGGAGCAGGGCCGGCTCCGCGCTGAGCAGTTCCTCTCGGTCGACGCGAACCTCGCGCCCTGCGCGGTCGGTGAGGAAGACCCGCGGCGGATCCGCGAGGACGATGCTCGGCGTCGCTCCGTCGAGCCGTCCGGGCCAGGGCCCGCCGCGGGAGCGCGCGTGCGCTTCGGAGCGTGCTGCCGGGCGGGAGGCGGAATGCGCGGGGGCGCCCCACGGGACCAAGCGCTGCCGATCTGCGCTGAGCCGCCCGCCCAGGAGCTCGCCGGTCCCCACCCCCCGGTATCCGAGGAGGCCCTGCACCCGGGTGAGGTGGTGATGGATGCGTTCGCTCGGGGCGGTGCTCCAGAGCCCGGGCTCGTGATCCGCGGCGTGCGCGGTTCGCAGCGGGGTGAGCCGTACTTCGGCGATGCCCGCCCCGCCCCGCCCGGCCTCTCCCGGGTGCATGCCGGACGCCTGCCAGCGGATGCGGTTCACGACGTCGGCATCGGTGAAGCGGCTCGGGTGCGCCCACTGCCGCTCGTGCCGCGCGCCGAGATCGTCGATGAACTCGATGCGCAGCTCGGTGCAGACGAGGCCGTGACCGGTGAGCTCGGCGATGAACGCCTCGGCGTGCGCCCGGCATGCGAAGGCGAGCCGCTCGGCGTCGTCGAGCGGCGGCTCGAGGCCGAGCGTCGTGGTGACCTCCCTGCGGGTCGGGGCGGAAGGCGCGGCCCTTCGCCTCGGTTCGAGGCCCCGGGCGAGCCGGTGCGCATCCGCGCCCGATACCCCGAAGCGTTCGAGCACCGCGCCTTCGGGGAGGGCCGCGAACGCGCCCAGAGTGCGGATGCCGAGCCCCGCCAGCACCTCGGCGAGCTCGGGATCGGCCGCGAGCCCGACGGGCAGCCCTGCGAGAAAGTCTGCGGTGCGGGCTTCGGCCACGATCCGCACTCGCGGAACGGGGGTCCCATCGGCGGTTCGTCCGTCGGAGACCGCCATCTCGGCGGCGAAGCGCCCGCTCGCCACGGCGGCAAGGGCCCCGCCGAAGCCCAGCCGCACCGCCGCCTCCGCGATCGCCTCCGCGGCTGCGGCCTCGCCCCCGTAGTAGCGTGCGGGTCCTCGTGCGCGTACCGTGCAGAGCCCGACCCGCAAGGGCTCCATGCCCGGGATCACCGCCTCGAGCGCCTCGAGCGCGTGCGCCCAGCGCCGGGCGCCGGGCTCGGCTGCGGGGTCGGTCCCTTCGTCGGGCTCGCCGTCGAGGTCGGGAAGCCGCAGCGCGAGCACGCGATCCGGTGATCCGTTCATGAGGGCACCAGTTCGAGGCGGGGGCGGGGCGCGGCTTCGCGCACCGGCGACGAGAGGCCTCCCTCGTCGAAGCGCACGGTGTGATGCAGCAGACCGCGCCGGTCCTCCGAGCGCACGGCGAGCTCGCGAGTGCGGAGGAGTCCGTGCCCTGCCCCGAGACCGCACCAGCGAGAAGCGGTGACGCGCAGCGTGCAGTTCGCGCGAGGCCAGGCCCCCAGCACCACCAGGGTGGAGCCGTGGTCCCGCAGCCTGGCGCTCAGCCGCTCCGCCTCCGCGTGGCTCACATGCCCGGGAGTCCGCAGCACCACCGCGGCGAGCACCTCGCTGAGGGTGCCGGCGATGCCGAGTGCGTGCGTTCCCGGCTCGGGCACCAGGGCGAAGCGATCGAGCGCGATGCCCAGTCGTTCCACCGCCTCCAGCCCCAGCTCGGGCACTCCGATGGCCCCGCACCAGGAGCCGGAGGCCGAGGCGGCCGAGATCAGCGCCAGGGCGAGGCTCAAAGAACCCTGCACGACGGTGCTGCCGCCGCGCTGCAGCGCCTCGCCCGGCAGCAGGCCGGCCAGCGCGGACGCCACCGGCAGCCCGTCCTCGGCCCGCAGCGGCTGCATCCGGGAGATGCGCCGCTGGAGGTCGCGAACGGTGGCGAGCTGGGTCATGAACACATTATTCGAATATATGTTCGAGTATGTCAAGCCGAGAATTCGAATATATGTTCTATTTCTCCGAACGCCGATCATGCACGCGGCGGAGCGCGCCGCCGCCTCCGCGAAGCTCGCGCGGAGCGCGTAAGATGGCAGGGATGAACGAGGATGAGCTGGACGACTACGAGCGAGAGGCGGAGCTCTCTCTCTTCCGCGAATACCGGGACATCGCGCAGCAGTTCCGCTACGTGGTCGAGACCGAGCGGCGCTTCTATCTGGCGAACGAGGTCGAGCTCACGCGCCAGGATGCGGGCAGCGACTTCTACTTCGAGCTGCGGATGAGCGATGTCTGGGTGTGGGATGTCTACCGCGCCGATCGTTTCGTGAAGTCGGTGCGCGTGCTGACGTTCAAGGACGTGAACGTCGAGGAGCTCTCGGCGCGCGAGTTCAAGCTGCCCCAGGAGCTGTCTCTCGAGGAGTGATCCGGGAGCTCGCGTCGCGTCGTTCGCCGTGCACAGTGCGTGCGCGGCTGTGAATCGCCTGATCCATCCACAGATTCCGAGAACGCGCCGAAACCGCCTGTCCACCGGATCAGGCTGGTCGCATGGACCAGACACCGACGAAGACGGCACCGCAGGATCCGGAGCGACCGACACGGAGCGCACTCGGCGCGCTCGGGGAATCGCTCGCCGCTGAGTACCTCGAGGAATGCGGCTACCGCATCCTCGCCCGCAACTGGCGCGACGGACGTCGGGGCGAACTCGACCTGATCGTCCGCGACGGGGACTGCGCGGTGGCGGTCGAGGTGAAGACCCGCAGCGGCATCGGCTATGGGAACCCGCTCGAGTCGATCACCGCGCGGAAGGCCGCGCGGCTGCGCCGCCTGCTGCTCGCCTGGGCGAGGCAGTCGCAGCCGGGGACCGCCCGCCTGCGCGTCGACGCGATCGGAATCACGCTGTGCGCCGGTGAGCGGCCCCGCATCGACCATCTGGCCGGTATCGGATGAGCGTCGGGGTGTGCCGCGCCGCCGCCATCTCGTTGGACGGGCTCGAAGGCACGATGGTGCAGGTCGAGGCGGCGGTGAGCAATCAGCTTCCCGGCATGGCGATCGTCGGGCTTCCCGACGCGGCTGTGGCGGAGGCGAAGCAGCGTGTGCGGATCGCGATACAGCAGGCCGGTTTCGAGCTCTCGCACCGCTTCCTGCTCGTGAACCTCTCGCCCGCGACGCTGCCGAAGCAGGGTTCGGGCTTCGACCTGGCGATCGCGCTCGCCGCGCTCGCGGCTTCGGGGGGCCTCTCCGCGGATCGTCTCGCCGGAACCGCCCACATCGGCGAGTTGAGCCTCGACGGCGGTCTGCGCCGTCCGCCCGGCCTGCTCAGCGCCGTGCTCGCGGCGAGGAGCGTCGGATTCGAACGCGTGATGGTGCCGGAGATCGCGGCCGACGAAGCGGCGCTGGTGCCGGGCATCGAGGTCATCGCCGCGGCGGATCTGCGCGGCGCCGTGGCCTGGTACCGCGGCGAGCACGAGGGGTGGCGGATTGCCGAGCCTGCCACCGCGGAGGCCGTCGGGTCGGGCGGCCCGGCCCGGCCAGGAGATCGGGAGCCCTCCCGCAATGGAAGCGCTCCCGACATCTCGGACATCGTGGGGCAGCCCGAGGCGGTGGAGGCCATGGTGATCGCCGCAGCAGGTCGTCACCACGTATCCCTGGTGGGGCCGCCGGGTGCGGGCAAGACGCTGCTCGCGAAGCGCCTTCCCACGATCCTCCCGGATCTCACGACGGAGGAGGCCACCGTGGTCAGCAGCATCGTCTCCCTGGGCGGCACCCCGCTGACCGGGCTCGTGCGCCGTCCGCCCTTCGAAAGCCCCCATCACACCGCCTCCGCCGCCGCCATCATCGGCTCTGGGGATGGTCACGCGGTGCGCCCGGGCTCGATCACTCGTGCCTGCTACGGCGTGCTCTTCCTCGACGAGGCCCCCGAGTTCTCGCCCACCGTGCTCGACAGCCTGCGGCAGCCGCTGGAGTCGGGCGACGTCGAGGTGCTCCGGGCGCGGGTCAAGACCACCCTCCCCGCCCGGCTGCAGCTGGTGCTCGCGGCGAACCCGTGCCCGTGCGGCAACGCCGACTCGCTCGATGCCATCCGGCCCTGCCGTTGCACCCCGAGCGCTCGCATCCGCTACCGGCAGCGCATCTCCGGTCCGCTGAGCGACCGCATCGACCTGAGGCTCGACGTGCACCGGGTGGCGAGCGTGCTCGATGCGGAGCTCGCGGGTGACCGGCCGAGCAGCCGCGAGCTGCGCGCCCGCGTCGTCGCAGCCCGGGAACGCGCCGCCGAGCGCCTGCGCGGCACCGGATGGCAGGTGAACGGAGAAGTGCCGGGCGAATGGTTCCGTTCCCCTGGGATGCGCCTTCCTCGGGCCGATACCGCGGTGCTGGACCAGGCCTATGCGCGCGGATCCATCACGCTTCGCGGATACGACCGCATACTGCGCCTCGGGTGGACCATCGCAGACCTGACGGGGAAGGACCGCCCGGGGCGATCCGAAC
>CALMSE010000168.1 GCA_937872275.1 uncultured Leucobacter sp.
CGCCGCGCGCGACGACGCGGCGGCGCTCGCCGTCGACCCCCGGGTGGATCGTGCGCTCGTGCTCGGCGACCGCGGCACCGCGCTCGCGTTGATCCGCCGCCGACCCGACCTCCGGGTCGAGGGCAGGTTCCGCGTGCCCGGCACCGTGCTCGTCTCGCCCACCGCCGACCCGGCCGCCGCCGCGGAGGGCGCGGTGCGCTCCGCGTTCGGGTCGGGAGCGGGCGACGCCCGATCCGCCCGCGTGCTGATCGTCTTCGGAAGCGCGGCGAGGTCGCGCCGTTTCCGGAAGCGCCTCGCCGACGCCGTGCGCGCGATCCGCCCCGGAGACACGGCGGCCCCCGCGGGCGGCGATCCGCTCGCCTTCGACCTGGGCCCGCTGCCGCAGCCGCCGGGCGAGGGCGGGCTGCGCGCGCTCACCGAGCTCGACGGCGGCGAGGAATGGCTCGTGCAGCCCGAGCGTCTGGACGAGGCCGGCAGGCTGTGGCGGCCCGGCGTCCGCACCGGGATCCGCCGCGACGCCCGGTTCTGGCGCGACGCGGCGGGCATGCCGGTGATCGGTCTCATCACGGCGCGCACGCTCGACGAGGCGCTCGAACTGCAGCGCGAGCTGGGCGGGGGCGGCGTCGCGGCGCTCCACTCGGGCTCGGCGGAGGAGCTGCTGCCCTGGCTCGAGCGCACGCGGGCGGCGTCGCTCGTCGTGGGGCGGCCGACCGGACCCGAGCGCATCGAGCGGCTGCCGGGCGGCGGCTGGGGCGATGCCGGCATGGGGGTGCAGACCCTGGCGGGCGGGCCGAACCGCCTGGTCACCCTCGGATCGTGGGAGCTGCGCGAGGGCACGCCGAGCGGCACGCTGCACCTGCGCGGGCTCGACCCCGAGGTGCAGGTGCTGATCGAGGCGGCGCAGCGGGTGCTCGACTACGAGAGCTTCGACCGGGTGCGGCGGGCCGCGCTCAGCGACGCGCTCAGCTGGCGCACGACGCTCGGGCGCGTGCACGACGAGATCGGGCTCGGCGTCGAGCGCAACCTGATGCGGCGCTGGCCGGTGGCGACCCAGATCCGCCTGGCGGAGCGGGCGTCGTTCACGGCGCTCATCCGCGTGCTCGCCGCCGCGCTGCTCGTGCGAGCACCGGTGACGGTGTCGACGGGGGCGGTGCTGCCGGGCGAGCTCGCCGAGTTCCTCGCCTCGCAGGGCATCGAGGTGTCGCTCGAGCGCGACGACGCCTGGCACGAGCGCATCGCCGTCGAGGCGAGCGCGGCCGGCCCGGGAACGGAGACGAGCGCGGGGGCGGCGCCCGAGTCGCGCGTGCGCCTGATCGGCGGCGACGCCGTGCGAGCCGCGGAATGGCTCGGCGGGCAGAGCCGGGTCGCGGTGTGGGCCGAGCCGGTCACCATGGCCGGTCCGGTCGAGCTGCTCGCCTTCCTGCGAGAGCAGTCGATCTCGGTTGCCGCGCACCGCTACGGGCTGCTGGCGCCCCCCGCGGGACTCGAGGAGTGGATCGCCGAGCTCGACGGGCGCGCGGCGCCCGGCAGGTGATTTCGTTTCGCCTCGGTCTGCCGGTATGCTTTCTAGCTGGTCGTGCTTGTCGCGGCCGACGGCGGGTTACCCGAGCGGCCAAAGGGGGCTGACTGTAAATCAGCTGGCTATGCCTACGGGGGTTCGAATCCCTCACCCGCCACCGAGATAGAGGCCTCGGCTCACCTAGAAAACACTGGGGAGTCGAGGCCTTCATCGTTCCTCCTGCGGGGTTGCTGACAACAAATTGACAACATCCTGCGAAGCAATGGCCCGGTCGAGGCTCGTGGAAACGGCCTCAAGATCGTCGTCGAACAAGTCAGCGTACACATCGAGCGTCGTCGCGGCGGAAGCGTGGCCGAGCATTCTCTGAACAGCTTTCACGTTCGCCCCGGCGCTCACTGCGAGACTGGCGGCAGTGTGGCGCAGATCGTGAAGCACCATGCGTTCGACCTTCGCGGTGTTCAATGCCCGGTTCCACCACGAGCGCTCTTTTTCTCGGAGGCATGCACGCGGCGCTGATAGCCGCCGTACCCGTCATCGAACACGACCGCATCGGCGCGCTTGTCTTTGCAGTGAACCCCAAGCATGCGCGCTCGGTGGATGACTTCGGACCGTACTCGCGCATCCAAGCGACGACGGTTGATCCCGGCTCGAAATGGTTCACCGACATGGTCGGGAACTACGCACGACCTGGCACTACGAGGTTCACCGTTCAGCAGGGGCGGCCTGGTGCTTGGGACGACCTGAAGGTGGTCTGAGGGGGGGGCATCATGCGAACTCTGACGCGCCCTATCGAACTTCCTGAGCCGCCGGCACCCGGGGACTGGGATCTTGACGTGTCCGACCATGTAGGGGAAGGCGACCAGACGGCGGATCTTCACGCGCGACAGACGCTACGAGGGAGAAGCAGGGGCCCTGCCAGTAGCGACCGGGGCTGGATGTCTAGCTGAGCCTCTTCACGAGAATCGCTCGGACCATCTCTTCGACTCGCGCAGCATCAATCTCCGGAGAATCAGCTTCCAGATTCAGTACAAACCCTTCAACGTCCTCCAGCGACGAGACACCCTGTTCTACAGCAGCGTCTGCGGCGGCTTCCGCCAGCTGCTCGTGCGCAGCATCAAACATCATTTTCTTGATGCTATCCCCATCGAAGTCTGAGCTGATCTTGATCACCTCTGATCTCATTTCTGTAGGCGGACTTGGTGAAGCGACAGTAATAGATCTACAGCAACGGGCGGGAACGCGGCGCGGAATCGTAACTTAATCATCACGGTTTGCCAGAAACGCCCAAGATGGCGTTCAGGTATCTGGAATGATCGGACTCATGAAGAAACTGATCGCCGCAAGCGGCCTCGTCGCAGCCCTCGCACTCACCGGATGCTTCCCGACTGGCCCCCGGGCCTCGGTTGAGGCGCCCTCGTCCGACACGCAGGCGGAGGACTCGGCTGCCGAAGCCCCGGCCGAGGAAACAGGAACGCGCGCAAACCCTGCACCACTTGGCTCCACGATCGAAGATGGCGACTGGGCGGTTACCGTCAACAGTGTCAACCTCAACGCGAACGACCTGATTGCAGCAGAGAACCAGTTCAACGACGCAGCAGACGACGGATACGTCTACATCCTGGTCAACCTGACCGCCACCTACAACGGCACCAACCCAGACGGCGAACTCCCGTGGATCAACGTTGAGTACGTCACCGCAGACGGCAACACTATCAGCGGGATCGAGAAGCTTGTGGTCGAGCCGGAAGCCTTCGATATGACCGGCACTCTTTACCAGGGCGCTTCGGTCACCGGCAACAAGGCGTTCCACGTCCCCGCAGCTACCGCAGGCGAAGGCACGCTGGCGGTCCGTGCCGGACTCGGCGGTTCAAAGGTATTCGTCGCCGTCCAGTAACCACAGCAGCTAAGCCCCCTTCGCTTCTTGCCCGGAGGGGGCTTAGTCGTGCCACAGGGGAGGGTGAAATGAAGCCCCGCCCCAACCCAAGATGCGCAAACGGGCACAGGCGCAACCAGACGCGAGACCGCGTGTACGCCCGAGACAGCACCTGCTGGCTTTGTGCACACCCGTAGACAAGACGCTACGGTCGCGCCTTCCAACGTCTCCAGAGATCCATGAACTCATCGCGGTGACCAGAGGCGGCTCACCCTATGACCTGGGCAACTGCGTCCTCACCCATCGGGCCTGCAATAACTGGATCGGGAACCGCACACCAGACGAACTCGCACGAGACACACGCGAGAAACCCACGATCCAGACCACAACCCTTATCGACTGGTGACCGAGACAAGAGATCTCTGAACCGGAAGCCAACGCTGAACCGCCGGGGGCCAATCCCCTCCCAGCCCCCAAGAAAGCCCTCCCCAGGTGCATAGAGCTATCTCTCCCCGCATTTTTTCCACACGAGCTGGTGTGGTCTGGTTGTCGCTGCGGTCGCCTGTGGCCGGTTTTCGTGTGGTGTTTGAGGTGTTTGGACCCCTCTACCCGTTAGATCGCCGCCTGCGATCCCATCCATTTGGCGCGCTCTAACATCCGCGGAGTTCAGCCATTTATCCCTAACAGTCAGTCGGCGCGCGGGATTTCGATGCGGTGGAACTCTGCGGCTTGCACAGCCATGCCGTGGGCGGACTCCCAGTCCTCATCTTCGATCGCGAGGTCCAACAGCTCGAGGGAATAGCTATCCAGACGCGAGACGAGCATGCCCCGCATCTGGCGAACTGATTCCTGGATATCCATGCTCAAAGGTTACTGCTGCCGGCGTTAGGGTTTAGGTGCTGCCTCGAAGCTTGCGTGTCCGCTTCTGCTGGTCGTCGACCATAACCCACTCTGGTGCGTCTTGTGGCCGGCCAATTATCCATCTGCGCGAGGTCTGGGCAATGAAATTGGTCACTGAGAATTGGAGATCATGCGGGATGTCCCCCACGACAAGGAGCGTGAAGGGGTCGAGGGGAAATAGCACAGTCGACGTGCGATCTTCGGTTGAGATGGGGATAACGGCATTGTCGCCCGTCATCATGGCGTGTGGCTGCTCGATGGTCTGCCATTCCCACTGTTCTATCCCGAGTTTTTGGAGTGTCGGCTCGTCGGGGTTCAGATCTCTATGCAACGAGATCATGTCACCGAGCTTGAACTCCACCTCTTCAATCTCATCTGAGTCGAAGGCGCCTCGAATTACAGGCACCGATAGGTTTGCCTGGTCTGCGTACAGGCCGCGTTCAATGAACATGTCCATGAACTCAGTGAGATCTCGACGGGAGCTTGGGACAACCGTCCTGCTCTCACAAGCTGACCGGATTGCCGCTATTCCTCGTGATTCTATCTGAGCGTAGTGGGCTTCCCTGTCGTGACGAAGAACTGCCGTCCTATAGGCATACTTGACGACGGTTGCATTGGATGTGCGCAGGATCATTCCTCGTTCGTTCGCCACGTCTCCTACATAGACGTCGCCGTTCTCATCTGCCCACGGCAGCATGTAGGACTCCGGGATCATGTGTGCACGTTTTACCTGGCCGTTTGCCATGCTCAATATGCTGCCAGAGTGAGAATGTCCTACGTTTGTGACCCACGAGAGATCGTCGCATTTCCCGCATCTATCCCGCACATCTCATGGGGCGAACGATGGGGCACCATGGATGTAGGTGCTTGTTCGTCGGTGCGCTTAACTCCCGATCGACCTTGGTGGATCGTTGGAATCATGCCGTTCCGAGTGCCCATGTGTTGCCACGAGTTCTAGCGTCCTCGCGAGTTCGAATCCCTCACCCGCCACCGAGGAGAGGAGCCCGGTCAGACCATGTCTGACCGGGCTCTCATCGTTCTCGGGCCGTTCTTCTGCGAGGGCTCGCCGCGGAACGCCGAGGGCGCCTCGGAGTACCCGATCGCCTCTGCGCACCTCGCTTCTGCGCAGCGGCCGTCCGGTCCCCGCGCCGGCGCTCACTCCTCGTTCTTCAGCCCGAGCCCGATCGTGAGCAGGGTCGGGGCGAGCACCGCCCCGATGCGCGCGCGGCGGCTGTCGCTGCTCATGAAGACGGAGGTCACCACCGACAGGCCCAGCGCGATCAGGCCGAGCGCGTAGGCGTGCGAGCTGCGCACGCCCCAGCCGTGCAGGGTCTTCATCGGGTTCCAATCGGCGGCCTTGGCCGCCTTCTTCACGTCCTGTTTGATGCTCATCGCGCGTCCTTTCATCGGCCTCCAATTGTGCCGCGGTACTCCGGGCGGGAAGAGCCCCTTGCGCGACAGCTCATCGGCCGGTAAGGGGGCGCCGGTCGGGCCTCCGGAGCCGTTCGGAAGCAGGGGATCCCCGGCCGGAGATCGTCCGACCGGGGATCGCGAGTCCCGCATCCGAAGAGCGCCACCGGCTTCCCCGGGTCGGGCACGACCCGGGGAAGCCGGCCGCCCTCAGCCGACGAGATCCATCGCGGCCCGGATGATGCTCTCGGTGTCGATGCCGTGAAAGGCGTAGACCTCTGCGAGGTCGCCCGACTGGCCGAAGCGGGTGACGCCCAGGTTGCGGGCGGGCACCCGGTTGATGCCCGAGAGGAAGGAGAGCGTGTGCGGGTGGCCGTCGATGACGGTGACCATGGGGGCCGCCCGATCCGCCGGGAAGATCTGGTCGAGGATCCACGGCTCGCCGTCCGCGTCCTGACCGTTCCTGGCCTGCAGGGCCTCGAAGATCAGGCCCGGGCTCGTGAGGCAGACCACGTCGGCGTCGATGCCCAGGCCCGCGAGGCGCGCGTGCGCGTCCAGCGCCTCGGGCACCATGGCCCCCATGGTCACGATGGTCGCCGCGGGGCCGGCGGGTGCGCCCGACCTGCGCAGCAGATAGCCGCCTGCCACGGCCTGGCGACGCCGCCGCTCGCGCGCCGCCGGATCCTCGGGGATCTCGGCGAGGCGCTGATCCACCGGCCGGGTGGACAGGCGGAAGTAGGCCGACCGGCCCCCCGGCCGCCCGATCTGCGCGATCGCGCTCAGCAGCGTCCATTCGACGTCGGTGACGAACGCGGGCTCGTACGAGATGCACTCGGGCTGCTCGAGGCCGATCGACGGGGTCTTGATCGACTGGTGCGCGCCGCCCTCCGGCGCCAGCGTCACGCCCGACGGCGTGCCGACCAGAATCGACTGGCCGCCCGCGTACATGCCGTACGACCACGGCTCGAGCGCGCGCTCCACGAAGGGGTCGTAGATCGTGCCGATCGGGATCAGCGGCTCGCCCCAACGGTCCCAGGTCGTGCCCAGCTCGCCGATGAGCCCCACGAGGTTCACCTCCGCGATGCCCAGCTCGATGTGCTGCCCGCTCGGGCGCTGGCGCCAGTGCATGAGGGTCTCGCCGTCGTCCGAGAACCAGTCGGGCTGCTCCGCGATCGACCACACGCCGACCTTGTTGATCCATCCGGCGAGGTTCGTGCTCGAGCTCACGTCGGGGCTGACGGTCACCACCCGCCCGGCGATCGCGGGGGCCGCTCGGGTGAGGTCGAGGAGCGTCCGGCCGAGCGCGGCCTGCGTGGTCGCGGCGCCGGTCGGGGTGCGGCCGAAGTCGGTCGGC
>CALMSE010000169.1 GCA_937872275.1 uncultured Leucobacter sp.
CTCGCTGTTCAACGGGTCCACGATCGAGATCGACGCGATCGCCGCGGTCTGACCCACGGCACGCGAGAACAGGGAGGGGGTCCCGGCCGAGAAGCCGGGACCCCCTCCCTGTTCGTTCTGTCGTTGGAGCGGTGACCGCGCCGGTGGCGCCGCCGCGCGGCAGCGCCACCGCGGGCTCACCGCAGCGCCGAGTGCTCCCCGAGCGAGTGCCAGGTGCGGTTGTGGTACACGAGCGGCAGGCGATCCTCGTGCTCGACCTCCTCGCGGGGCTTCGCCTGAATCGCCTCCACGACCACGAGGGTCGACCCGTTGACGTCGAGGCGGCTGATGATCCGGCCGCGCAGCCATTCCGTCGCCCCCGGGTAGTAGGGCTCCCCGGTGGGCAGACGGTCCCAGTCGACGGCGTCGCCGAAGCGATCCGCCCCGCTCGTGGAGGCGAGCCTCGCCAGCTCGACCTGGTCGGAGGCGAGCAGGTGGACGACGACGGTCTCCGCCTTCCGGATGGTCGGCGTGGCCGAGGACAGCGGGGATGCGGAGAACACCAGCGTGGGCGGGGCGATGGCGACCGAAGAGAGCGAGCTCACCGTCATCGCCACCGGGCCGTCGCCCGCGTCGGCGGTCACGACCGCGACCCCTGCGGGATGATGGCGGAATGCGAACTTGAAGTCGTCCGCCGAAACGGCGCTCCGCTGATCGAGATCCACTGTATTCATGCTCATTCTTCTCTCCGGTCGGGAAATGCGGTTCGCAGTCGCTCTGACCGGCTCAGACCACCGGCAGCACGCCGCGGGCTTCGTCCTCGCGGCCGAAGATGATCTTGCCGTACGATTCGAAGCCGCTCGCGCCGAGGGTGTGGCCATGGCGGCTCGCGGTGGCCTGGTCGCGCCAGATGCGCTGCAGCGGGCAGACGTCGGCGAAGCCGGCCGAGCCGTGCGCGGTGACGAGCGCATCGATCGTGTCGGTGATGGTCTCGACGATCCAGCCGGCCTTCGCCCGCATCTCGATCCGCTCCCCGTAAGGCGCGTAGTAGCCCCGGCCCGCTCCCGCGTAGATCTCGTCCGCGACCTGCGCGGCCATGGCCTCGGCGGCCTGCAGGTTGACGCTCGCTCGTGCGACGGCGGTCTGGAAGATCGCCGAGTCGGACTGCTTCTCGTAGCCGGTGTAGGCGATCGCCTTCGAGTCGGCCTTCTCGATGACGTAGTCGAGCGCGGCGCGGCCCATGCCGAGGTGGGGCCCGATCAGCTTCATGAAGAGCGAGGGCACGAAGACGGTGGAGTAGCTCTGCTCGGGGTTCTCCCCGAGGTAGCCGCCCTCGACCGCGGCGGTGAGCGGAAAGACGCGGTGCTCGGGCACGAAGACGTTCTCGGCGATCTGGGTGACGCTGCCGCTCGACTTCATGCCGGCCACATACCAGTTGTCCTCGACCGAGAGTTCGGCGGTGGGGATCAGAGCGAGGCCCGCATCGATGAGGTTGCCCTCCTCATCGGTGATCGGGATGCCGAGCAGCGACCACTTGGCATGCAGGCTGCCGGTGCCGTAGCCCCAGCGCCCGGTGACCCGGTAGCCGCCCTCGACCCGCTCGGCGGTCGACGAGGTCGCGAGCACGATCGAGATGAAGTCGTCGATGCTGCCGCTCTCGCCCCAGACGTCCTCCTGCGCGCGCTCGTCCATGAGGCTCACGACCCAGGCGCCCGAGTCGAGGATGCCGGTGACCCAGGCGAGGCCTCCGTCGCCGCGGCCGATCGCGCGGGCGACCGCGTGGCACTCGCGGGTGTTGGCCGCGAGCCCGCCGAACCTGGTCGGCGCAGAGATACTGAACGCGCCGGTCGCGGCGACCGCGTCGAACGACTCCTGCGGAACGCGTCGCAGCGCGTCGCCCTCCTGCCCCCGTTCGATCAGCTGCGGGCGGATCTCGTCGATCCTGCGCACGATCTCGGCGATTTCGGGACGGATCGCATCTTGTGTCATCTTCGGCACTCCTCGGGAAATTCAATGAGCCTGACACCAATACTGGCGTTCAGTAAAGACTGACAGATCGCCATGGGAGTGTCAATGCTGACTGAACATTTTTTGCGCCCGAATGCGAAAGATCCGGGGGCGTCTGGGCGCGGAACCCGCGCCCGTCGAGTGCCGCGCCTCGGCCTCCCGGAGCCCCTCGCTACCCCTTTTCGGGAGAGGGTCGGAGGGCGATCCTCCGGGGATCGCCGACGACGAATCCGGATATCAGCTGCATGCAGCCGAGCGCCACGAGGAAAGCCGTGGGGAGCAGCCAGGAGCCGCCCACGTTGAACAGGGCGCCGAACATCACCGGCCCGATCGCGGCGATGAGGTATCCGACCGACTGGGCCATGCCCGAGAGGCTGCTCGCACCCGGCACGTCCACGGTCTTGATCAGGGGAAGGGTGAGCCCGACGCCCAGCGAGAGGCCCGCCAGCACCCCTCCGACGAGCGCCAGCGCCGTGGTCCAGTCCTCCGCGAAGACCAGGCCGACGGACGTCGGGATCATGAGGACCGGAAGCGCGGCCGGCAGCCAGCGCACGAAGCGGCCCCTGAACACGACCGGCAACAGCAGCGAGCCGACGATGCTCGTGATCTGGAAGGCCATGACGTCGAAGCCGGCGGCCACCGAGGACTTGCCGTGGCCGATGCTGATCGATGAGATCCAGGTGGAGAGGATGTAGAAGCTCGCCGATTGCGTGCCCATGTAGACGGCGACGAGCCAGGCGACCCTGTCCCTCCAGGCGCTGCGTCGTGCCGAGGTCGCCGGCGGGCTCGACGGGGTCGGCGCCCGGGAGGAGGCCTTTCGCCCGGCGCGATTCGCCAGCACCCAGAAGACGAGCGCCGGGATGATCACGACGGCGGTGGAGAGCAGTGCGACGCGCCAGCCGAGCGGCCGCCCGTCCACCTCGATCTGCGCGATGGGAACCATGAGACCCGCGCCGATCGCGCCCACGATCGCCATGATGCCGGTGTAGAGGCCCACCATCAGTGAGATCCGGTCGCTGAACTCGCGACGGATCACCGTGGGGATCAGCACGTTTCCGATCGCCAGGGCGGCGCCGATGATCGCGGTGCCGAGCCAGACGTTGAGCATCGGTCCGGGAAGAGACCGCAGGACGGTGCCGAGCGCCAGCACTACGAGCGACCACGACACCGTTCGATAGACGCCGAACCTCGTGCCCAGGGAGTGGGTGAAGGCGGACACGACCCCCCACGCGACGAGCGGGATCGACACGAGGGCGCCGAGCGCGCTCGACGCCATCGCCTCCTCGGCGGCGACGAGTTCGAGCAGCGGACCGACGGCGTAGACGGAGATGCGCATGTTCGCGCCGATGAGGCACACGGCGATGACGAACAGGACACGGGCCCGTCGCGGCGAGACCTCGTCGGCGTCGATCGCGCGTCGGTTCATGGGAGGACCTCGTCTCGTGCCCCCGGCTCGAGCCTCGGGGCTGGGATGCGGGAGCCGCCCTGGCTGCTCCGGTCGATGCGGTCGCTCGGCAGGGATGTCAAGGAAGTTGATCGAATCGTGATCGAAGAGCCTTTCCCGAAGCCGATCCGCCAATTAGAGTTAAGTAATAATCTACACTCTCGGATGTAAAGTTAATTATATATGCCATTCTGGGGCTGTTCGATGATAGATTTTGACTATATATTAACAATTACGTGGTGAAGGAGGCATGTACGATCCCCGGGCCCTCTCTCCGGCCCCTTCTGCACGACTCCTCGTCGTGCAGCTAACAACGGCGTTACGACCATAGAGAAGGAAAGAGAGACAGTGAAGAAGAAACTACTGAAGACGCTCATGATCGGCGGGACCGCTCTCGCGGTCGCCGTATCCGCGGGCTGCAGCAGTCCGGCCGAGGAGCCGGCGGCGGACGTGCCGACGAGGGATGTCGACTTCGACTCCGTCGAGTTGCTCAACGACATCCCCCGTTACGATCTCGAGGAGCTCTTCGCGGAGCAGAACCTCGCAGAGCCCGACAAGACCTTCGGCATGGTGATCATCGACCGGGCCACGGATCCGTTCGCGGAGCAGGTGGAGCTGGCGGAGACCTATGCCGACCAGCTCGGCTGGGACTTCAAGCTCGCCGATCTCAAGGGGCAGGTCGGCAATGCGGGCGCCACCCTGCGCACGATGATCGAGGGCGGCGTGGACGTCATCCTGATGACCTCCATGGGGCCGGATCTCGTGGGTCGGGACGCGCTCGCCGCAGCCGCGGCCGCCGGCGTTCCCGTGCTCTCGCAGACCTCCGGCTTCAACGCCTCCGCCTCCGACGGCGCGTTCGCGAGCACGGTCGAGTCCGATCTCGCCCTGCAGGGCCGCGTCGTCGGGGAGCAGATGGTCGCAGACCTGCCCGAGGGATCCAAGATCGCGCTTCTCTTCGACGAGCAGTCCGCGAGCGGGCGCATCCTCGAAGAGAACTTCCGAGAGGCCATCGGCGACAAGTTCGAGATCGTCGCCGAGAAGCAGTACGACTATGCGAAGGGCGTCCCCGGGGCCCAGGCCGACGCGAGCGCCATGATCCAGGCGCACCCGGATCTCGCGGCGATCTGGTGCCCGTTCGACGGTCCGTGCACGGGCCCGGCGAACGCCGTCCTCGCCTCGGGGAACGACATCGCGATCTACTCCAAGGGCGGCTACCCGGCCCTTCTCGATTACATCGGGCGAGGGGTCGATGTGAAGACCCTCGCCGAGCCGAACACGATCAAACTCCTGCGCGGCTTCGATCAGGCGGTGTACCTCACGAAGGGCGAGAACGTCGAAACCGACGTGTTCCTCGAGTTGGGCGGCATGATCACGCCCGAGAACTTCGAGTACGCCGATGTCATCGCGGATGGGACCGTCTCCTACGGCCCTGATCTTGCAGAGCGCTTCTACCAGAGGTGGGGCGTCGGCTAGGAGTCCGCGGCACCCGTTCCGGGGGTCGGCGCGCAGTCTCGCGCCGACCCCCGGGAATCCCCGCTGCCCGTTCGACCCGGCACGGGCACCTCCTCACCGGCCGCCGGCCGCTGAGGAGAGGATCAGCTCACACGCACCGATCACCTCGTGAGCTGAATCTGCAGTGAACATGTATGAGAAAGGCTGATCGAAGAATGAAGTTCGGATTGCTCCAGGAGGCGGAAACGCCGCTGGGGACCACGCACGCCGCCCGCTACCACGAACTCGTCAAGGAGGCCGTGGCCGCCGAGGAAGCCGGGTTCGATTTCTGGGGAGGGTCGGAGCAGCACTTCAACCCGTCGAGTTCCACGGTCTCCTCCCCCTTCCTGCTCTACTCCTACATCGCTTCGAAGACGCACACGATCAAGCTGCGCTCCCAGATCATCATCGCGCTGCACAAGATGAACCATCCGGTCCGAATCGCCGAGCAGGCGGCGACGCTCGACATCCTGTCGAAGGGGCGATTCGAACTCGGCATCGGGCGGGGCAACAACCCTCGGGCGATCGACACGTTCGGCATCGACGCGCGCGACACCCGGAGGGAGATGCTGGAGAGCCTCGAGGTCATCGGCGGATTGCTCGGGAACAACGACATCTACGAATTCCATGGCGAGACGATCGATGTCCCTCCGACCCGCATCTCGCCGCGCCCCTACAGCGACCCGGTCATGCCGATCTACCTGGTCGCCACGAGCGCGGAGTCCCATGAGATCGCGGGCGACCTCGGAGTCGGATGCATCAACTTCGACAATTGGCTGGGGGTCGAGACGGTGCTCGAGCCCATGGAGCACTACAAGCGGGCGATCAGGAATCCCCGGAGCCCGATATCCGACAGGATCACGAACGAGATCTGCTGGAACGCCATCACCGCGTACTGCGCGCCGACCAAGCGCGAGGCCGTGGAGACCGCGGGCGATATCGCGCTGAGCTACCTGGGCCGGGTCGCGGCCAACACCTACGGCAAGCTGGCCGCCCGCTCGAAGGACTACGCCTACATGGCGGAGACCGGGCGACAGCTCGCCGAGATCCACGAGCGCGGAGACCTCGACGCCCTCATGGAGAGGACCCCCACGGTCCTCCTCGGCGACCCCGACTTCTTCATCGAGCGGATCAAGTGGCTGGAGAGCTTGGGCTTCACGGAGATCACGCTGCGCGTCGAGGGCATGGGGCATCGGAAGGTGCTCGAGGCGATCGATCTCATCGGCCGTTACGTGATACCGGAGTTCCGCCAGCCGAATGCGATCGCACGCCCATTCACCGGCCACGAGGTCGACGGCGGGAACAGCCCGGGACGGATAGCGTGATGTCCGTTTCGCCCCAGAGCCCGCTCGGCGTCGTCCAGGCCGTGCTGAGCGCGTCCGAGGAGAGGAACGCGGATGCGTACCTGGTCCATTACCTCGAGAACGCGGTGATGAGACGAGCGGACGGGGTCGTGCTCGCCGGGAAGGACGCGATCGCACGGAACTTCGCAGACTACGTCGCATCGGGACGCACGCGGCATGTGGACATTCTCGACTCGCTCAGCCTCATCCGGGACGACACCGCACTGGTCTGCACGCGGTACCGGATGACCTTCACGGGAGGCGCTCCCTCGGAGCCGATCCACGGTACCAGTCACGACGTCCTCGAGCGCCAGGAGGACGGGTCGTGGCTCCTCAGCATCGATCACCCCTACGAGCCCTCCGTCCCGAGAGACGGAGAACGCCCGAGCCGACGAGCCGAGCTCGACGACGCCCAGGAGCAGCAGGGAAGGAAGAGCAGTGGAACGTACGAACGATGAAGTTGTACTCGCGATCGAGAAGATCGTCAAGCGCTACGGCGAGATGCGGGCCGTGGACACCGTCAGCTTCGAGGTGCGGGCCGGGGAGATCCTTGGCCTGATCGGAGCGAACGGAGCGGGAAAGAGCACCGTCATCTCGATCGTGGCCGGCGCGAACGTCCCGGACGAGGGCGCCGTCACCGTCGCCGGAAGACGGCTGACCCACCACACGCCTGCCGAGTCCCTCAACGCGGGAGTCGCAGTGATCTATCAGGAGCCCAGGCTCATCGATCATCAGTCGATCGCGGAGAACATGTTCCTCGGGCGGAGGAAGCCGGGGATCGGACCGCTGATCAACTGGCGTGAAACCGTCCGCCGAGCACGGGAGATCCTTCTCGACCTCGGCATAGACGTCGATGTGACGAAACCCATCTCGGAGGCATCGCTCTGGGAGAAATGGACGGCCTCCCTCGGCAGAGTGCTGGTCGCGAATCCGCGCATCCTGATCCTCGACGAGCCCACGGCCTCGCTCGACCACGACGGCGTGGAGAAGCTGTTCCACGCCGTTCGGGAGATGCAGAAGCGGGGCACTGCGATCATCTTCGTCTCGCATCGACTGCCGGAGGTGCTCGAGCTCTGCTCCAGGGTGCACGTCATGCGGGACGGGAGGTCCGTCTTCGACGGCCCGACCGGGGACCTCACGCGCGACGACTTGGTGCAGCACATCTCGGGTGCACCGGCGGACGCCGCCACCGAGATCTCGCTCACGGAGCAGATCGGCGTCTTCGCCGGGACGACGAGCGCGGGATCCGGAGAGTTCGGCGAGGTGAAGCTGCGCGTCGACAACCTGCGGCTCGCGCACCGCCAGAAGTCGGTGTCCTTCGAGGTGCGGGCGGGAGAGATCGTCGGCCTCGCCGGCCTTGTCGGCTCGGGCCGGACGAGTCTGCTCCGGGCCATCGCCGGAGCGGACAAGCGGGCGCGCGGCCAGGTCTCCGTGGACGGGGCGCGGATGACTCTCGGTTCGACGATGGGCGCGCGAAGGCGGGGCATCGCCTTCCTGCCCGAGGACCGGATCCATCAGGGCATCATCGACAATCTGCCGATCGCGGCGCACATCACGATCGGGCGGCGGACCATCGATCTGAAGCTGCCCTGGTGGATCCGGTTCCCGGAGGAGGGAATGACCGCGCAGAAGTGGATCAGATCACTCGGTATCCGAGGCGCGGCGCCGCAGAACTTCATGCGCACGCTCTCCGGCGGAAATCAGCAGAAGGTGCTCTTCGCGAGGCTGATCGAGCACCATCCGAGCGTGATGCTGCTGGACGAGCCCTCCCGGGGGGTCGACGTCGGCAGCCGCAGGGAGATCTACGAGGTCATCAGGAAGCTGGCGGCCCGGGGTATGGCCGTCCTCGTCGCCATCTCCGACCTCGACGAGCTGGCGGAGCTCGCCGATCGAGTGGTCGTCCTCAAGGAGGGCGAGGCCGTGGCCGAGCTCACCGAGGCGAGCCTCACTCGAACGCACATCATTCAGGCCATTTTCTAGAACACGATCCATACGACGACGTACTTTGAGGAAGACATGCTGAAAATCAAGAACCACGTTCCGCCGATAGCCGCCGTCGCGGTGATCCTCGTGACGATCATCATCTTCTCCATCGGCTGGCCGAACTTCGCATCGCTCTCCAACGCATCCGTCATCCTGTCCCAGGTCTCCATCCATGCGATGATCGCCTTCGGCGTCACGATCGGATTGATGAACGGCGAACTTGACCTCTCGGTCGGAATGGTGATGACCTTCTCGGGCGTGCTGTTCGCGATGGTCGTGGCGACCGGGGTGCCGATCTTCCTCGGCATCCTCATCGCGCTCGCGGTGTCGCTGCTCTTCGGCCTCGTCACCGCCTCCGCACTGATCTGGTTCAAGGTCCCCTCCATCGTCGGCGGCCTCGGCATGATGTCCATCGTCCTCGGGCTGACGCAGGGGCTCAGCGGCGGGGTGTACCAGCCGATCGCGTCGGAGGCCTTCACCCTCTTCGGGCACATGAAGTTCGGATTCATCCCGGCGACGGCGATCGTGATGATCGTCATCGCAGCCATCGCGACCGTCGTGTTCCGCTACGCCACCGGAGGCCGCAGCCTGCTGGCTGCGGGGCGCAACCCCGAGGCGACGCGGCTCGCGGGCATCAACGTCACCACGTACACCTTCTGGGCGCTGGGCCTCGGCACGCTCTTCGCGGGGATCGCGGGGATCCTGTTCGCCGCGCAGCTGGGCTCGGGAAACCCCAACATCGGCAACAGCTATCTCTTCTCGGCCTTCACCGCCGTGTTCGTCGGCGCCGCGGCGAGTCGCACCGGCGCCTTCTCCATTCCGGGCACGCTCTACGGTGCGCTGCTCATCGCGATCATCACGAACGGCCTCGTGATCGCCAACGTCCCCAGCTGGATCAGTGAACTCGTGATCGGCGCGATCCTCGTCGTCGCGGTGGCGATCGGCTCCTTGAATCGACGCGCCGAGGACGTGCTGGCGTCGGCCTGATCGCGACGACGGTCGACGACGGCGAGAGCCTCGTCGACCGGTGAACCGGAGGAAGATGATGAGTCGATCGGAGATGACGACGCTCTCGGCCGTGGAGCTGACCTCGGCGTTCCGTCGGAGGGCCCTCTCGCCCGTCGAAGTGCTCGATGCCCAGGTGGAGGCCGACGAGCGCCTCGGCGCGACGATCAACGCGTTCACGGAGAGGTTCTCCGACGAGGCGCGGAAGGAGGCGTTGCACGCGGAGCGGTGCTATCTGCGCGCGGAGGCCGGGGAAATCCTCCCGTCGCTGTTGGGGATCACCGTCGCCGTGAAGGCCTCCCACGACATGCGCGGGAAGCAGGAGGACATGGGCGTCCGTCCCTCGGACGGAGGACGGATCGCAGCCGAGGACCATCCCGTCGTGGGCTCCCTCCGGGAGGCGGGTGCGATCCTGCACGCCCGGACGACGACCCCGGAGTTCAACTGCGCGACGGTCACGCACAGCAGGAGATGGGGGGTCACCCGGAACCCGTGGAACCTCGAGCTCTCCCCCGGCGGCTCATCGGGAGGGTCGGCGGCGGCCGTCGCCAGCGGATTCAGCACCATGGCGACGGGCTCCGATCTCGCGGGATCGATCAGGATCCCCGCATCGTTCTCCGGGCTCGTCGGTTTCAAGCCGCCGTGGGGGGTCGTCCCGGGCGTCGGGCCGATGTCGGCGGATACCTACTCCGTGCAGGGCGGTCTCACCAGAACCGTGGACGACGCGATCCTGTTCATGAGGGCCGTGAGCCGGCCCGGCAATTCGGACATCCATGCCTGGCGAGGGATCGGTGACGCACTCGTTCTGCCTTCGGAGCCGGCGCCGTTGCGGATCGGACTGAGTCGCGATCTCGGCGGGTACGACATCGATGCCGACGTCGAGAGCAACATGCTCGTCACCGCTCAGCGGCTCGAGGGCCTCGGGCACCGCGTGGGGGAGGTCCGTGTGACACTCGACCCCGACGAGGTCCACCGGGCGGCCTTCGCGCATTTCGGCCATATCTTCCTGGAGGCCCGGCGGCTGAGATCCTACGATCCGTGCGAGCTGTCCCCGTACACCCGGGAGTTCATCGAGCAGGCGGAGCGTCAGAGGGAGCAACTGAGCTACTACGCGGTGCTCGAGCGGGAGCACGGCATCCAGCAGCGGCTGATCGAGGTCTTCGACCACTGCGATGTGCTGCTCTGCCCCACGACCGGGGTCTCGAGCCTGCCCGCGGGCGGCAACTTCGTCGATGCCTCATCCGGATCCGGGCACTACTGGAAGAGGCATCTCACCCTGCCCTTCAACATCGCGCACGCTCTTCCCGCGATCTCGGTGCCCAACGGGATGGGGTTCTCCGGCGCTCCCACGTCCGTCCAGCTGGTCGCGCCGGTTCGGAATCTGCCCGCCCTCTTCGGTCTCGCCCGTCAGGTCGAGGCGCTCCATCCGATCGGACGCCCTCCGCTCCTGGAGTAGCCGATCGGCGCCGGACGCTTCGGGAGCGGAATTCGGGCCTCGTCGATCGGGCCAGGCTCACGCGTCGTTGCGCAGGGCGTTCACGACATCCTTGGCCTGGTTGCCTCCGCGCTCCTTCTTCACGGTGGCGTCTCCGCTCGTGATGACCCCGGCGGAGGTGGTGGTGTCGAACCAGATGACCTTCGTCTCGAGGCCGGTCTCGTTGAGGAAGCGGTGCGGGATCTCGGCTTCGATGTGGAAGGAGTCGCCGGCGTGCAGCACGGTCTGCTGGTAGCCGAGGAACATGGTGAGCTCGTTCTCGATGACGTAGCCGAACTCGAAGCCGGAGTGCTTCGCGAGCTTGTTCTCGTACGAGCTCGACGCGCCGGGGGGATAGAAGACGAGCGTCGACTCGAAGGGGCTGTCCGAGCGATGCGCCAGGCGCTCCCAGCGCACGCCGGAGGCCAACTCGAGGACGGGGTTGTTCTCGCTGCGCTGAACGGCGGCGCGGAGCAGGGAGGCCTCCGCATCGGTGCTCTGGTCGTCTTCGGGCTTGAGGCCGAGCAGCGCGTCGATCGAGATGTTCAGGTAGAGCGCGATCTCGTAGAGCGTGGCGAGAGAGGGGTTGAGCTTCCCGTTCTCGACCTGGGAAAGCATGCTCGGCGAAATTCCCGCTGCAGCCGCCACCGTTCGCAAGCTGATGCCGAGCTTCTGGCGTTGCGCACGTAGCCCCGCACCGACTTCCGTCCTCACAAGCTTCTTTCCCTCACGTCTGTGATCCGTCGAACGACCTCATATGAAAACCACAAGACCATGAATTCCGATGATAATACAGGCCGTCGTGATCTGCCGGAGAACGGCAGATTATGAGTTTAGTATACATTTACAGCAAGGCCAAGTCGGGTGGAAGAATCGGGGCGAAGGGCCGATTCTTCGAGAAGGGCAAGGTCATTCTGCGTCAGAAACGGGATCACGGGCGAGCGATCGGGCAGATGTGCGACCGGGTGTTTATTCAAGCTCCCCCTCAATCATTCGATTGTTAAGCTATAATGAAATCTGTTTCCGCTGTCGCCATGGGCGCTCCGAAAGGAAGTGAAGATGAGATCGCCGAGAGTCGACCACGTTTCGATCGGGACCCTCGACCCGGAGCACTTCCATGCGCTCCTGACGGAGGTTCTGGGCTTCGAGACCGGCCCGTCCACCCGGAACCTGATCGATCGTGGGGCGATCAACGAGCTCTTCGGGTGGGCCGGCGGAGAATCCCCGGTTCCCGGAACCACCTATTACGGGCGCCCCGGCGAGTTCCGGATCGAGGTCGTCCACATGGAGGATGCCGAGGAGATCGAGCGAAGCTACGCGAGACCTCCCCAGGCGATCCTGCATATCGGCGTCTACGTGGACGACCTCGAGGAGACCCTCGAGCGAGCGCGCGAACTGGGGGTCGACCATGTCGGGCAGCCGATCGAGTTCGAACGCGGGGAACGTCACTTCTCGGCCGGCTTCGTGAGAACTCGCGGCGTGGAGTTCGAGCTCTTGCAGGACCTGAAGGCCGAGCAGCCCGGCTGACACCGGGAGGCTCGCGAGGGGATCTGGTTCGCCGCCCCGAGAGCGCCGCGGGCCCGGAGCCGACGAGGGGCGGATCGCGCACCGCCGTCGAGGCGATGCGCGCCCTGCGCGACGGCATCCGAGAGGGGGCTCCCCCTGCCGAGCGCGGTCGCGGCCTAGACTCTATCCCAGACCGTGTCGGAGACGAGAACGGAGCGCGCCGCGGCCATGTCACCTGATTCGAACGAACCCGTCTGGCATCCGCCGCTCGGCGACCAGCCCCCGGCGGCGGGCGGGTCCGCAGGCCCGCCACCGCCGCCGCC
>CALMSE010000170.1 GCA_937872275.1 uncultured Leucobacter sp.
CGGGCGCCCGAGGCGCCAATCGGGTGGCCGAGCGCGATGGCGCCGCCGTGCGGGTTCACGATCGCGGGGTCGAGGCCGAGCTCGCGGGTCGACTGCAGGCCGACGGCCGCGAAGGCCTCGTTGATCTCGACCGCGGCGAGATCCTCGGCCGAAGCGCCGCCCTCGACCTTGGCGAGCGCCGCCGCGATCGCGCGTGCGGGCTGCGAGTGCAGGTGCGTGTCGGGGCCGGCGACGAAGGCGTGCGCCTCGACGCGGGCGATGGGCGAAAGGCCGAGACGCGAGGCCGCGGCCTCGCTCACGATCACGAGGGCGGCGGCGCCGTCGGTGATCTGCGAGGCGTTGCCCGCGGTGATGGTGCCGTCCTTCGCGAAGGCCGGGCGCAGGCCCGCGAGGCCCTCGGCCGTCGTGTCGGCTCGCACGCCGTCGTCGGCCGAGACCACCGTGTCGCCTCGACGCGAGGTCACGGTGAAGGGCTCGATCTCGCCGGCCAGGAACTCGGCGGAGGCCGAGGCGCGCTGGTGCGAGGCGGCTGCGAAGGCGTCCTGGTCCTCTCGCGTGAGGCCGAGCGGAGCGTTGCCCTCCTCGGTCAGCGCGCCCATGGCGGTGCGGCCGAAGGCGTCGGTCAGGCCGTCGTGGTCGACGGTGTCGACGAGCGTCGCCGGCCCGTACTTGGTGCCGGCGCGGAGCGGGATGACGTGGGGCGCCAGCGACATCGACTCCTGGCCGACCGCGACGACGACCTCGGCCTCGCCCGCGGCGATGAGTCGCACCGCCTGGGTGACGGCCTCGGTGCCCGAGAGGCACACGGCGTTCAGCGTGATCGCGGGCACGCCCAGCGAGATGCCCGCCCCCACCGCGGTCTGCCGCGCGGGATTCTGACCGGCGCCGCCCTGCAGCACCTGGCCGGCGATGACCTGATCCACCTGCTCGGGCTCGACCCCGGCGCGCGCCAGCGCGGCCTTCACGGCGTGGGCGCCGAGCGCCGTGGCGGGCTGCGCCGCGAACTGCCCGGTGAACTTGACGAACGGGGTGCGGGCGTAGCCCGCGATCAGCGCGGTCATGGCGTCTCCTCCAACTCGGTGGCGAACGGGGCCCCGGTGGCCTCGCGGATCTCCTCCTCGGTGTGCCCCGGCGCGATGCGGCGCAGCACGAGGCCGCCGCCGACGATGTCGAAGACGGCGCGGTCGGTGACGATCCGATCCACGACCCCCGCCCCGGTGAGCGGGAGGTCGCACTCGGCGACGATCTTCGGGCTGCCGTCCTTCGCGACGTGCTCGGTGATGACCACGACGCGGGGGGTGCCGGCGACCAGATCCATCGCGCCGCCCATGCCCTTCACGAGCTTGCCTGGGATCGTCCAGTTCGCGAGGTCGCCGTTCGCGGCCACCTGCATCGCGCCGAGGATCGCGGTCTGCACGTGCCCGCCCCGGATCATGCCGAACGAGGTCGCCGAGTCGAAGATCGACGCACCGGGCACGAGCGTCACGGTCTGCTTGCCGGCGTTGATGAGGTCGGCGTCCTCCTCGCCATCGAAGGGGAAGAGGCCCATGCCGAGGATGCCGTTCTCGCTCTGCAGCTTCACGGTGACGCCCTCGGGCAGGTTGTTGGCGACCAGGGTCGGGATGCCGATCCCGAGGTTCACGTACTGGCCGTCCTGCAGCTCCTCGGCCGCGATCGCGGCCATCTCGTCACGAGTCCACATGTCAGGCCTCCTCTCGGGAGCGCACCGTGCGCTGTTCGATGTCCTTCACGGGATCCTCGACGCGCACCACGCGCTGCACGAAGACGCCGGGGGTGTCGATCCGCTCGGGATCGAGGTAGACGCCGCTCAGGGTCTCGACCTCGGCGACGGTGACCCGGCCGCACATCGCCGCGAGCGGATTGAAGTTGCGCGCCGTGAGGCGGTAGCGGAGGTTCCCCTCGGCGTCGCCGATGTTCGCGCGCACCAGGGCGAGGTCGGCCACGATGCCGCGCTCCAGGATCGCCCGCTTGCCGTCGAACTCGGCCTCGGGCTTGCCCTCGGCGATCGGGGTGCCGACGCCCGTGGGGGTGTAGAAGGCCGGGATGCCCGCGCCGCCCGCGCGCATGCGCTCGGCGAGGGTGCCCTGCGGCACGAACTCCACATCGAGCACGCCGCTCAGGTACTGCTCGGCGAAGAGCTTGTTCTCGCCGACGTAGGAGGCGAGCACCTTCTTCACCTGCTGGTTCTCGAGCAGCAGGCCGAGGCCCTTGCCGTCGACGCCCATGTTGTTCGAGACGATCGTGAGGTCCTTCACACCGGTGTCGCGCAGCGCCCGGATGAGGTTCACCGGGATGCCGCTCAGGCCGAAGCCTCCGACCGCGATGGTCATCCCGTCCCGGGCGATCTCCGCGAGCGCTTCCGCGGCACTCGATCTGATCTTCGACACCATCCGCTGCCTTTCCGTTCATGATTCCGTTCATGATGTGGCCGAGTGGATCGGCGCATGCCCAGCCTAAGATCGGCGGATCGGCGCGGTCAACCCACGATCATCGGCTCACGGCGGACTGCTCGCCACGTGGGCGCTTCGCGGTGTATCGTCCATATTGTGAACGCTTCGACCGCGCAGCTCCCGGAGACGATGCCGGGCACCCAGGTCGTGGGCCGGGTGGCGGCGGTGCTGCGCGCCGTGAGCCGGGCCATGCCCGCGGGGGCCGGCACGAGCGAGGTGGCGCGATCCGCGGCCATCTCCCGCCCCACCGCGCACCGGCTGCTCGCCTCGCTCGCCGCCCAGGGCTTCATCGACCGCGACGCGCGCAGCGGGCATTGGCTGCTGGGGCCCGAGATCTACCTGATGGGGGCGGTCGCGGCCGAGCGCTACGACGTCTCGGAGATCGCCCGCGAGCACGTCGCGGCGCTCGCGGAGGCGACGGGCGAGAGCGCCTTCCTCTCGGCGAGGCGGGGCGGCGAGACGGTCTGCCTGCTGCGCGCCGACGGCAGCTTCCCGATCCGCTCCTTCGTGCTCTACGAGGGCAAGCGCTTCCCGCTGGGCGTGGCCTCGGCCGGGCTCGCGATCCTCTCCTTCCTCCCCGAGGACGCCCGGGAGCGCTACCTCGAGCAGACGCGGCTGCAGGAGGAGTTCGGTCCGAGCCACTCGGCCGCCGAGCTGCGCGAGCGGATCGCGGCCACCCGCCGCGCGGGCTACGCCGTGAACCCCGGCCTCGTCGTCGAGGGCAGCTGGGGCATGGGCGCGGCCGTGTTCGGGCCGTCGGGGCAGCCGTCGTGGGCGCTCAGCCTGACCGGCATCGAGGCGCGCTTCGCGGCGGATCGGCAGCCCGAGCTGGGGCGCCTGCTGCTCGAGCACGCGCACCGGCTGTCGCAACGGCTCGCGGGGCGGTGAGGCGCGCGGAGCGGTTCGCCGAAGGACCGAATAAGCTACAGGGATGAGCAGTGCCGAGGCGTCGATGCGGACGGACTCCCGACGCCGCATGATCCGCCGGCGCCGCCGCACCGTCGCCGCTCTGCTCGTCCTGCTGCTCGCCGCCGGCGGAGCCTACGTCGCGGCCTGCGCGCTCGCGCCGCTGCCCG
>CALMSE010000171.1 GCA_937872275.1 uncultured Leucobacter sp.
AGACGATGGCGTTGTACTCGGGGTGGATCTCGGTCTTCATGGAGTGTCCTTATGCTTCTGAAACGGTGAGGCGCGCGCCTCGAAAGTCTTGCGGAGTTACCGCACCAAGGATCTACTCTAGCAGATCATCGGGCACGGTGCTGGGCGGGTGGAGGGAGGGTCAGGGACGGGCGACCGCGGCGTAGCGGCCGTTCTCGAGCGTGAGCGCGAACCGCATGCCGAAGGCCTCCCCCAGCGATTCCGCTGTGAGGGTCTCGGCGATGGGTCCGGCCGCCTGCACGCGGCCCTCGCGCATGAGCAGCACGTGGGTGAAGCCGGGCGGGATCTCCTCGACGTGGTGCGTGACCATGATCATCGCGGGCGAGTAGGGCGAGGCGGCGTAGCCCGAGAGCAACTGCAGCAGGCGCTCCCTCGCCCCCAGGTCGAGGCTCGCGCTCGGCTCGTCGAGCAGCAGCAGTTCGGGGTCGGCCATCACCGCGCGGGCGATCATGGCCCGCTTGCGCTCGCCGTCGCTCAGGGTGGCGAAGGGATGCTCGGCGAGCGGGGTCAGATCCCATTCGGCGAGGATGCGATCCGCCTGGCGCACGTCCAGGTCGTCGTACTCCTCGTTCCAGCGCCCCTCGACGCCGTAGGCCGCCGTGAGCACGAGGTTGCGCACGGTCTCGCCGCCCGGGATGCGACGGGCGGTCGCGGAGGAGGCGAAGCCGAGACGGTTGCGCAGCTCCCAGATGTCGAAGGTGCCGAGGCGGTGATCGAGCACGTCGACGGTGCCCGTCGTCGGGTAGTCGTTCGCGGTCGCGATGCGCAGCAGGGTCGTCTTGCCGGCGCCGTTCGGCCCGAGGATCACCCATCGCTCCGAGCTGTCCACCTCCCAGCTCACGCCGTCGAGGATCGCGCGGCGATCCCTGACATAGGAGACATCGGCGAAGCGGAGCACGTTGACCATGCCTTTCACCCTAACGACTGCGGGCCCCTCGATGGCTGCGACGCGCCCCTAGACTTGTGGGATGACCGCTCCTCCCGTGCGCCCGCTGATCGTGCTCGACTGCGACTCCACCACGATCCAGGACGAGGTGATCGAGCTGATCGCCGACGCGGCGGGCACGCGCGAACTCGTGGCCGAGGTCACGGAGCGGGCGATGCGGGGCGAGCTCGACTTCGCCGAGAGCCTGCGCGAGCGGGTCGCGACCCTCGCGGGGACCCCGGAGAGCGTCTTCGAGGAGACGTACCGACGGGTGCGGCCGACGCCGGGCATCCACGAGCTCGTCGCCGCGGTGCACGAGCGCGGCGGCCGCGTCGGCGTGGTGTCGGGCGGCTTCCACGAGGTGTTGGATCCGCTCGCCGCCGATCTGGGCATCGACCTCTGGCGCGCGAACCGGCTCGAGGTGGAGCACGGCGTGCTCACGGGGAGGGTGCTGGGCGCGATCGTCGACGCGGAGGCGAAGGCTCGCGCGCTCGCGGAGTGGGCGGAGGCCGAGGGGATCCCGCTGTCGGCGACCATGGCGATCGGCGACGGGGCGAACGACCTCGAGATGATGGCGCTCGCGGCCCTCGGGGTCGCGTTCAACGCGAAGCCGATCGTGCGCGAGAGGGCCGATGTCTCGATCGAGGACGATCTGGCGCGCGCCATTCCCCTCCTCGACCGGCTGGGCTGATCCCGCGGCCGTCAGAAGTCGTTGAGCTTCTCGGTGTCCTCCGGGATGGTGCCGTCGGAGAGCAGGGACTCCCCGAGCCGCTTGAGCGCGGTGAGCGCGACGTTCTGGGGCATCGGGCCGTAGGAGATCCGCGCGACGCCGAGCGCCTCGTACTCCGCGGCGGTGAGTGCTCCGGGCAGGCCGATCACGCTGATCCTGCGGTCGCCGATCCCCTCCACCAGCGTGCGGGTCTCGCGCTCGTCGAGCACGCCGGGCACGAACACGCAGCGGGCCCCGGCCTCGAGGTACGCGCGACCGCGCTCGATCGCATCGTCGATCGACTCGGCGCGGGGGCGGTCGCCGCCCTTCACGAGCGCGTCGGTGCGCGCGTTCAGCACGAAGGGCACCCCTTCCTGCTCCCCCGTCTCGAGCGCGGCGCGCATCACGTCGACCGACTCGCCGAGCGGGCGCAGCTGGTCCTCGATGTTCGCCCCGCAGACGCCGACGGCGATGGCCCGGCGCACCGTCTCGCGCACGTCGCCGAAGCCGCCGTCGAGATCGGCGGTGACGGGCAGTTCGGTTGCCCGCACGATGCGCTCGAGCGCATCGATCATCAGCTGGAGCGGGATCCGCTCGCCGTCGGGGTACCCGTGGCTCGCGGCGATGCCGTGGCCCGCGGTGGCGATGGCGCGGGTGCCGGGCAGTTCCGACACGACTCGGGCGCTCACGGCGTCCCACACGTTCACGACGCGCAGGATCTCCGGCGCCGCGTAGAGCGTGGCGAGTGCGTTCGCATCGAGCGCGATACGGGTGTTCGATCTGGGTTCGGCCTGCTCAGTCATGCCCCTCACGGTACGCGGTCGCACCCGGCTGCCGGAAGGGGGTGGTGCCCGCGCGACGGCCTGTGCTAGAGCCGCCTGCGGCTCCGGGCATTCGCACGTCAGTGCCCCATGCCGAGCCCCCCGTCGACGGGGATCACGGCGCCGGAGATGTAGCCGGCCTCGTCCCCCGCGAGCCAGGCCGCGGTCGCCGCGATCTCGTCCACCCGGCCGAAGCGCCCGGCGGGGATCGACGCGAGATAGCGCTGCTGCTGCTCCTTGGGCAGGGCCGCGGTCATGTCGGTCTCGACGAAGCCCGGCGCGATGACGTTCGCGGTGATCCCGCGGGAGCCGAGCTCGCGCGTGAGCGAGCGGGCGAAGCCGACGAGCGCCGCCTTCGACGAGGAGTAGTTGATCTGGCCGGGCGAGCCGTAGAGCGCCACGACGCTCGAGATGAGGATCACGCGGCCGAAGCGCCCCTTCAGCAGCCCCTTCGCCGCGCGCTTGACCACGCGGAAGGTGCCGGTGAGGTTGGTGTCGATGACCTCGGAGAACTCCTCCTCGCTCATGCGCAGCAGCAGGGTGTCGCGGGTGATCCCCGCGTTCGCGACGACCACCTCGACCGGCCCGAGCTGCGCCTCGATCTCCGAGAACGCCGCGTCGATCGACGCCGCATCGGTCATCTCGGCGCGCACTGTGAGCGCGCCCTCCGGCCCCTCCCCCGATCGCGCCGTCACGGCGACGCGGTGCCCCTCGGCCAGCATGCGCTCGGCGATGGCGTAGCCGATGCCTCGGTTGCCGCCGGTCACGAGAACGGTGCGTGGGGTGCTCATACGGGATCCTTCCGTTGCCTGGTCTGCGCCCAGCCTAGTGGCCGCCTCGCGGAGTACGCTGGAGTCATGGCGGTGAAGTACGAGGTGACGTCGGTCGCGGTGAACCCGGCCGAGGATCGTGCGCACCGCATGCGGCTCTACTTCACCGCGATGACGATCCGCGTCGCGTGCGTCGCGTCGCTGTTCTTCGTGCGCGGCTGGTGGGTGCTGCTGGTCGGCGCGGGCGCGGTGATCCTGCCGTATCTGGCGGTGATCGTCGCGAACGCCGCGGCCAACGGCCAGGGCAGCCGCCCCGACGCTCCCC
>CALMSE010000172.1 GCA_937872275.1 uncultured Leucobacter sp.
AGAAAAAGGGGCGCTTGGCCGTACGGTTCACCGCATCTCGCACACCAGCCCCTTTCGTTACAGTTTTGTTACCATACCATGCGCACCGGAGCTGCCGCCAGACTCCCATCGCCAGCATGTCGTGTGACCCGCTCAGGGATTGCGACTCCCAGCCTGTGCCACCTGGAATGCCTTAGCGTAGAACCAGGGCGCTCCCTCGATCTGCAGGCGGGTGCGTGGCGAGGGAGAGGAGGTGGCGATGCTGACCAGTGGTGAAACGCCGCGCAGAGACTCACCTCGCTGCCTAATCTCTTTCGGTCTGCTCGCTTTGGTGCTGGCAGGGCTCTTCGGCATGCATGTGCTGGGCGGTTCGGCCGGGCACGGCAGCCACGACACGAGACCCCTTGCCGCACTCATCGGAGGCGATCACAAAATCGCGGACATCGGCATGAGCGGCAGCGTGGTCATGGCGGTGGAGAAGCACGCATCCGGCATGATGGCTGCGCCGGATCCCGCACCCGGGGATACCCGCTGCCCTGGCCCGTGCGGGGATTCGGATCCCGGTCACGTCATGCTGATGGTCGGGTGCGTGCTCGCCCTACTGGCGAGTGTCATGCTGCTAATCGCGCCGCTCGTGCGCAGGCACTCCTGGTGCTCCCTCGTCCTCGCGACCCGTTCCCTGCTGCGTGCGGGCACCGTCTTGCCGCGGCCGAGGCCGCCGTCTCTTCTCGTTCTGTCGATCAGTCGCACCTGATTCGCGCCCGCTCCGGCCCCGGCTGGAGCCTGGCTGCGCCCTGCTTTGGGCGCGAATCTCTGATCTTTTAACTGAACGAAAGGACGCATACTCATGCGTATTCGCACGCTTACGCTGGCTTCGGCCGCACTGTCCACCGCCCTCCTGTTGACCGGCTGCTCTCCGAGCGGAATGTCGGATGGGATGCCCGGCATGGATCACGGATCCACCTCATCCAAGGCTCCGACCGAGTCCGCAGCGCAGTTCAACGCTGCTGACCAGATGTTCGTGACGATGATGATCCCGCATCACGAGCAGGCCATCGAGATGGCCGACATGCTGCTCGCCAAGGACGGCATCGATGACCGAGTGGTGACCCTCGCCCAGCAGATCAAGGACGCCCAAGGGCCCGAGATCAAGACCATGCAGGGCTGGCTCGACAACTGGGGCGTCTCCGCCGATGAATCATCGATGGGCGGCATGGATCACGGCGGTGGCATGATGTCGAAAGACAGTATGACCGCCTTGGAATCAGCCACCGGAACCGAGGCGACGCGCCTGTTCCTCGAAGGCATGATCGAGCACCACACCGGCGCGATCGAGATGGCCCAGTCCGCCCTCGATGGCGGCAAGAACCCGGACGTGCTCAAGCTTGCGCAGCAGGTCATCGACGACCAGAGTGCGGAGATCACCACGATGAAGGAACTCCTGGGCAACCTCTGATACCGGCCCAGACAGGGGATCCCCGCCCACGCAGTGGCGGGGATCCCCAACCTGATCTTCGCAGCTCGCACCGCTCTCCGGCGCCACCTGCATCCCTCCGTTGACCGGGCAGCCTGCTCGCGTCCCACAGAAAGGCATTCTCATGCCCGCATCTCTCCTTCCCCGCAGGCCTCGCCTGCACGGACGGCTGTTCATCGCCGTGGCGACGGCTGCCGTCACCACCGTCCTGGCCGGCTGCGCCGCCGTCGCCCCGACTGCGCCAGCATCCTCGCCGCCGACCTTCGGCCACATTCATGCCGTGATCCCAGAAGCCGAAGGAACCTTCCTCGTCGGCACCCACACCGGTCTCTACCGCGTGAACGGGGCCGGCGCAGTGGAGGGCCCACTCGGCGACTACGACTTCGATCTGATGGGACTTACCGACTCGCGAGGTGCGCTGATCGCTTCCGGGCATCCGGGTCTTGAGACCCCGGCGGAGCTGGGCTCCCCGAATCTCGGCATCATCCGCAGCGACGATACCGGGAAGAACTGGCAACCGGTCGCGTTCACCAACACAGAGGACTTTCACGTCCTCACTGCCAGCCCGGACGGTCGGCTCTACGGCATCGGGTCAACCAGCCCTGCGCTGCGGGTCAGCGACGATCTGGGTGCCACCTGGGAGTCCCGCTCCGAGCTCGACGCCGTTGATCTCGCAGTGACCGCAGATGGCACGATCTACGCGGCCACGCCAGAGGGCGTGCGCACCAGTACCGACGGCGGCGTATCATTCACACCGCTCGGAGATGCGCCGCTGCAGTACCTGCTCGAAGCCGCCGGTGACACGGTCGTCGGGGTCGACACCGACGGGCAGATCCGGCAGCGAGCCGACAAAGGCGAATGGGAGCTGATCGGATCAGCGACCGGCACCGTCGAAGCACTGGGGCTCTCCCCGGCCGGAAGCGTCATCCTCGTCGACGAACGCGGCATCGTTACGCTCGACGGCGATGACGCCAGGATCATCCTGCCCGCACTATCGAGCCCCTGATCGACAAAGAAGGAGGCACCACACCCTGAGCATCCAGACCCCATCAACTGTTTCCGCATCCCGGCCTCGTCACTCCGACACAGCCCCCTTGGCATCACACATGACACCACTGTTCTCTTGAATGAACGTATGCTACGATGACAGCAGCCATCTTAGATTGGAGTCGAGATGCATGGCGGTGTGATCCTGTTCCGCGGAACGGGTGCGGACGCGCTGCGCTATGTCGAGGCAGATCGGTCCCGTGCGGATGACTACTACACCCGCGACGGCGCGAACATCCAGTACACGGTCCTCGATGGCTCCGGGAACGTGACTGGTGCGTGCTCATTGTCGAACGATGAGTATCACGGCTGGGCCGACTGGGTCAGCCCGGACACGGGCGAGAGCATGGGGCGTCCGCGCCATGCGGGCGCGGATCGGCTGGGGTCTCCCCGGTTTGCGGAGATGACGATCAACGGACCGAAATCATTGTCAATCGCCGCCGCCCTTCACCCCGACGTCTCCGACGCGCTGGATGCCGCGCAGCAGGATGCGCTCAGGGAGATTCAGCGATGGCTCGCCCAGCATTCGGTGACTCGTGTGGGCCCGCTGGGCCGTCAGGAGGTGGTGCCGGTCGAGCGGATGCAGGTCGTCGGCATCTCGCACCGCACATCCCGTGCGGGTGATCCACATCGGCATATCCATATGCAGATCGGAACGAGGGTGTGGGCGGCAGGCCGGTGGCGGGCGCTGGATACGGGGGCGCTGTTCAAGCAGCAGGGTACGATTCGTGCCCTGGGCACCGCGATCCTTGCCGCGCACCCTCAGCTTGCCGACGCACTCGATCAACACGGTCTCACCCTCGACCCCGTCACCGGTGAGGTGGTCGAGTTGGAGCCGTTCAATGCGCTCATGAGCAAGCGCGGCACCCAGGTGCGCCGGAACCTGGAACGCCTCGAAGCCGAATGGGAGGCCGCGCACCCCGACGAAACCATGGGCCCCGTGGTCGCCTCGCGTCTCACAGCGCAGGCCTGGGCGCATGAGCGGCCAGCGAAGAAACTGACCACGCTCCGCGAGGAGGCGGCCTGGCTGACCGAACTGCGCGAGGCCGGCTACGACCCTGACCGCTTGGCTCGTGCACCGAAGCCGCGCATCGTGTCGCTGGATGCACTGTCGGTGGAGAAGATCGCGTCGCGGGCGCTGGATCGGTGCGCGTCAGAAGCGTCGACATGGACGCGGCACACGGTCCAGGAGCATGCCGCACGTCTGGTCACCGAGTACGGAGTCCGTACCGCCCCCGCGGGACTTGCGCAGTTCACCGAGCTTGCAACCCGCCTCGCGCTCGGTGATTGCTTCTCCGTACTGCCACCCGGAGCGCCAGCGCCGGAGCACGTCGCGCATTTGGCGACCGTTCGGGTCGTCGAGGCCGAAACCGCACTCCGCGACCTCCTCACCCAGCAGGCCCCCAAGACGCAGGTACCGCACCCGAGTGTCGAGGCGCATGCTCGGGCGCTCGGGCTCGGCCTGGATGGCGGTCAGCTCGACTCGGCGGCTGCGGTGGCATCGGTTGATCCGCTGGTGATTGTGGAGGGGGCTGCGGGGTCGGGGAAGACGACGATGCTGCTGGCCGCGACCCACGCCGCTGAGCATGCGGGACGGGCGACGAGACTGGTGGCACCGACGCGGAAGGCGGCACTGGTTGCAGCCGAGAAGCTGGGGGTTGCAGCGGAATCCGCCGCCGCTCTCGCGCACGCGCACGGCTACCGATGGAACCGCGACGGCGTCTGGACTCGCCTCAGGCCCGGGGATACCGATCCCGAGACCGGGAACATCTACGCCGAGCCGCCCGAAGCCGCTCGCCTCGAGGTGGGGACACGGCTGGTGGTAGATGAGGCGGGCATGCTCGATCAGGACACCGCAATCGCACTCCTCACCATCTGCGCGGAATCGGGAGCGTCGGTCGCGCTCGTCGGGGATCGCGCGCAACTCGCCGCCGTCGGGCGCGGCGGTGTGCTCGACGCTGCGGCACAGGTTCGGGGCCGTATCCACGACATGGCTGAGGTCCACCGCTTCACCGACCCGGCGTATGGTGCGCTGACGGTGCGGATGCGTGACGGCGACGCCCCCGGCGACATCTACGACGAACTCACTGCTCTGGGACTCATCCAATTGCATGCCGACGCGGATGCAGCACGCGCAGCCATCGCCGCCGAAGCAGCCCCGGACGAGTCGGTCACGGTGTCCTCGAACGAGGAAGCCGCCAAGCTGAACGATCTCATCCGCGACCGCAGAGTCACCGCTGGCCTCGTCGATCCCAAAATGACCACGATGGGCAGCGATGGCCTATCGATCGGGGCGGGCGACCTCGTGCAGACCCGGAAGAACAACACCCGAATAAGGGTGTCGAACCGGCAGACCTGGATGGTGCAACAAGTCGAGCAAGACGGGTCGATCTGGGTGCAAGAGCTGGAGAACGGACGCAAGCACCAGGCGAGCGTCCATCTGCCCGCCGACTACGTGGCCGCGCACACCCACCTGGCGTATGCGGCAACCGCGTACGGGGTGCAGGGCATCACCATCGCACGATCCCGCACGCTCCTCACGGACAGCACGACTGCGGCGCAGGTGTATGTCGGGATGACGCGCGGTGAAGATCAGAACGTGCTCCACCTGATCGCGGACGACCACGCGGATGGGAGGGCGCAGTTCGTCGCGGCGATGGAACGCGACCGCGCAGACCGCGGCCTCACCCACGCCACCGGACAGGCCATCCAGGAAGTTGCGGGCCTCATCGAAGACGGACCTGCCAAGCGCGTGCGGTCGGCGGTCGCCCGCCTGACGCGTCGCGCGGAGGAAGCCGAGCAGCGTGCGGCCCGGTTCGCGGAGTACGCCGACGAGTTCGACCGAATGCGGGAGCAGCATCAGCACGAGCTTGCGGCTGCGGCAAGCGTCGCGGCTTCGGCGTCCGAGACCGCAGTTGAGCTGCGCGAGTACATTCGCGTGCCGCTGCGCGACGCCGCCGTCACGGACGCGCAGGAGATGCTGGCGCTCGCTGACGCACTATCGCGGGCCGAACTGCGCGCCCGTACGGCAGGGCCATTCGCGCGGCGCAACGCCCGGAAGGTGCACGCCGAAACCCGGCGGCACCACCTTGCCGCTCGTGATCGTCTCTCCCACGACTGGGGCGAAACGGGCGTGCTGCATGCGGGAAACGGGGAATCGTGGGCAGACGCCGCAGCGGGGCGCCGCACGGACGCCGATGCTCGCGTGGCCCAGGCAGAGACGACCGCCGCGACCGCGCGTGCGCGAGTCCTGGCGATCGAGCAAGAGCAGCGGCAGGCGAAACAGCAGCTCGCCGCGCAGGCCTACTGTGCAGAACAGGTGCGGCGTGATCCGTTGCGTGCGGAATTCAACATGCCCCGCCGAGATGCCACCGCCTGGACGCAGAAAGCGCAGCGCGCCCGGGCCGAAGTCGCGAAACTCACCTCGATGACGCCCGCTGAGGCGGGGCAGTATCTGGATGCGCGCGCGGCCGCAGCCAAGGAAGCACGAGAGGCACGGACGCGTCGGATACGCGAAGCGGCCCGCACCCACGAGAGCAGTGATCCACAGCGGTCACGGCCCGGACGCAGCCTGTGAGCGCCAGCAGCCGGGCGGCCTTATAGGCCGCGTGCTGGCGGTTCATTGCGGGGCGGATCGCTCGGCATCTTGACCGGCGGCAGTCGCCTCCCCGATGGAGTGCGGGGCCTCGGTCGCAGATCGGGAGGGAGCACCCGTTCGAGTACTCGTTGCCGGGCCGCATGTGCTTGCTCAAGTTCCGCGAGCGGTGCACCGGGAGTGAAGGCCAGCGAGCGGATCATCATCCGCGCGTCATCCTGTAAGCGCAGGAACGCCGGGGCCGTGTTCGGGCCGAGGTAGGCGGGCCTGGCCGACGCCTGCCGGAACACGATGCTGTAGTCGCGCAGCCACCCGAGCGCGGCCAGGGGTGCGAGCGGTCGATGCTGCTCAAGCGTGAGCACCCGCGAAGCCTCGGGAGCTGCCGCCCATTCACCAGTGACGGTGCGGGCGTTCTCATACAATGGCCCTTCTCGGGAGAACACGCGCACCCGGCCCACTTGCGGGAGTGCTTCGAGTGCCGCCAGCACGCCCGGGGAATACCGCAGCGCGGTCTCATGCGCCTCCGGCGGCGTCCACCGCCCCACATTGGGGTATCCGGAGCCTTGGGATCGCATCTCGGCCGACAGCCGCGATACCGCAGCCGGAGTGGCGACCGCGACAACTTCGACCCGGTAGCCCGCGTCCGCGAACCGGATCGCGTTCCGGGTGACCATGCCGGCATCCCGAAACGTGCCCTCCAGCAGCACCGAATAGCCGTGCTCGCGGGCGTAGTCGAGGGCGAGGCGAACCAGGCCACCCGACACCGGAGCGGTCTGTGCGGGCATCTCGAATGGTGCTTCGTCGGCGAGGAGGTCGTATTCGGGGTGGAATTCGCGAAGATCATCACCAGTGATCTCGACCAGATCGTCCGCGCCGTGTTCGGTCAGGATCGCGTGCTGGGCTCGAGTTTTCCCCGCGGCCGGCTGTCCGCCCAGTAGCACCAGCACCGGCACCGGCTGCGGCGTGTGTCCGTCGAAGAGTTCGTGGCGCACCTTCTCGGCGAAGACCCGGGCCAGCCACGCCTCCGAACCGATTTCCTCCGTCATGCCGTCCTGGCTGTTACGCGGTGGTGAGGGCGAGCTTTTCCAGCAGCCACACCTCGTCCTGCGCGATGATCTCGGCCCGGACTTCCGGGTTCAGGACGCGAGCCTGCTGCTTCACCAGACGACGACGCGCGGCCCAGTGCTCGCGCATCTCGTCGCTGTCGGCGGCATCGCTCAAGCGCATCAGCTTGGCCGACAGTACGGAGGCGTTGTGGCGGGCGATGTCGTAGAGCATGGCATCGGAGACACCCGAGTAGTCCGGCCGGGCCTGCGGTGCAGGGGCGGTCAGGATGGTCTGGCTCATGGGCTGTTCCTCCGTTCCTGAGCTACCAGTTTACCGCCACCATCTGGACAAGCCCAGAGCAGAGGATTCGCGCAATTGAGATGCACCCCCGGCGGGCTTCCCCTGTAACCTATTATCCTCTGCGCCCAGGAGGCAGAAGTCCCCGCGCGCGGGTTCGCACGAGCCACCCCTGTGCGGTGGTGTGGGCGACGCCGTTGATCTTGCCCATCGTGACCGCAGGTGCCTCATCCCCCTGCGCGACAAGCTTGCCGTACTGGAGCGCGACGAGTTCGTAGAAGTCCGGGGTGCGCTTCGGGTTTCCGAGCGGTTTGAGGAGGTCACGCTCGCTGATTTTCCGCCCCGAAGGCAGCACGATCTTTCCGCCCGTGATGGTCACCGTCCGCTTCATGGCGAACAGCCGCTCATTGATCGCGGCCTCGATCCGAGCGGTCGGAAGCGAGCGAAGGTCTTGGCTGGAGATCGGGTCGCCCGGTCGCCACGGGAGGTAGACGACGCCCGTGATCTTCACTTCCTCGGGCACCGCGAACGGCTGGCGCTGGAGCCGGATGAACACACGCGTCGCAGTCGCCGAGTGCTCGATGTAGCGCCAGCGCCCGTCGGCGGTCTCGTTCTGCTCCGAGTCGCGTTGCGCCTGTCGCTCCCCCGCAGTCATCAACTGGTCGTTGTAGCCGAGCGCTTCATCGAGGAATGCGCTCGTGTCCTCGGTGCGCTCTCCCGGAAAGCGATCAGGCAGGTGCCACCCGTCCGGCAGGTCTTCCGGCGTCAGCAGCCCGTCGTAGGACTGATCGCCGGGGCGGTAACCAGTGGGTGTAGCCATGTCCCGATTCTAGCGAGCATCACGAGCAACTAAAACACTTGCTGTCATCGGCGTGTTGTGATTTAATCTAAAATACTCGCAGCCATCGCAGCTGATACTTGAGCTTCTTGGAGGTCGCCATGGGCCAGAGCACCGCACCCACGGACGAGCACGAGGCTGCCCCGCTGTTCTATTCCGAGCAGGAGACGGCTTCGCTCCTCGGCATCCATCGCACGACCCTTCGCACTCTCGCGCTTGCCGGGAAAGCTCCTGTCGAGCCGATCCCTCTCACTGAGCACAAGCGCGTCTATCGTCGCGTCGACGTGCAGCGTCTCGCGGGCCTCACCAAGTAGGCAGTCATGGGCAGCGTCGAGGCATACGAGACCACGAAGGGACGTCGCTACCGGGCACTCTATCGCCGCCCCGACAAGAAGCAGACCCAGAAGCGCGGCTTCACCACAAAGAAGGCTGCCGAGCTGTTCCTGGCAACGACCGAGGTGAGCATCGCGCAGGGCCGCTACCTCGATCCGGGCCGGGCAAGGGTGACCGTTGCCGAGTGGTTGCAAACCTGGCTTTCCGCACGGGGTGACCTCCGAGCGACGACACGCAGCCGCGTCGAGAACATCATCGACAAGCACATCACCCCCGAGCTGGGCAGCATTCCCATCGGAAACCTCACCCGGCTTCGGGTGCAGGAATGGGCGTCTGCGCTCCCAGGAGCACCCGCGACGGTCCGGAAGATCGTCAACGTACTCTCCGGCGCACTCCGATTCGCAGTCGAAGACGAGCGCCTGCCGTCCAACCCCGCCGCCAGGCTCAAACTCCCCAAGCCGACGAAAACGCGCAAGCGCTATCTCTCACACGATCAAGTCGCGGCTCTCGCTGGGGCCATCGATGAGATGAAGGACGGCAAGGACTACGGGTACGGCCTCGTCGTGCTCACCCTTGCGTATTGCGGTCTGCGCTGGGGCGAGTTGTCCGGGCTTCGCATCTGCGACCTCGACCTCGACGCGAAACACCCGCGCCTCACCGTCGAGCAGACCGTCGTGGCCGACAAGGGATACCAGCGAATCGAGCCGCCGAAAGACTACGAGCATCGGAGCATCCCGATCCCGGGATTCCTGGTCGAGTTGCTGCGGGTGCAGATCGTTGGGCGGGACGCCGACGCGCCCGTGTTCTATGGCATTCGCACCGGAACCTGGCTCCGCAATCACGTCTTCCGGGTCGGCTGGTTCGATACCGCCGCAACATCCATCGGACTCAAGGGGCTCACCCCGCACGAGTTGCGGCATACAGCCGCATCGCTCGCGGTCAGCGCTGGTGCGAACGTCAAGGCGGTGCAACGGATGCTGGGGCACGCCTCAGCCGCGGTGACCCTGGACGTCTACGCGGATCTGTTCGATGATGACCTCGACGGCGTTGCCACGGCACTCGATCGGGCGGCGATGGAATCGGATGTTGCCAATCTGTTGCCAAAAGCCGCGTAGCGCTCTTCTAGAGCAACCTCCGAAAAACAAGAAAACCCCCGCCTAAGCGGGGGTTTTCTCACTCGGTGACCCCAGCGGGATTCGAACCCGCGTTACCGCCGTGAGAGGGCGGCGTACTAGGCCGCTATACGATGGGGCCGTAACCTCGACCCGGATTTTCACCCGCCGGCCTCGGCAACTTCTCTATATTGCCACATCATCCGGCCGCGCGCAAAATCCGCGGACACGATGTCGTCCGGCCTGCGGACCGGCCGGACGCGCCCCTAGGATCGGTGGCATGCAGTGCTTCCGACTCTCACACGCGGGCTTCGTGATCGAAGCGGACCGATCCGCCCTCGTCATCGACCCGGGCAACTTCAGCGACGAGCACGAGCTCGCCGCGGCCCTCGATTCGGCGTCTCCCGTCGCAGCGCTCGTCATCACCCACGAGCACGCCGATCACTGGACCGCCGAGAACGTGACGGCCGTGCGCAGGGCCGCCCCGGACGCCCCGATCTTCACCACGGCCCCGACCGCGGCGGCGCTCGCGGCCGCGGGCATCGCCGAAGGGGTGCGGGCGGTGCGCGAGGGCGACACGGCCGAGGCGGGTCCGTTCTCGCTCGAGTTCTACGGACGCCGGCACGAGCTGCTGCACTCGAGCATCCCGGTGGTCGACAACGTCGGCGTGCGCGTGAACCGGGTCTTCGCCTACGGCGGCGACTCCCTCATGCGGCCGCCGTTCACGGCGGACGTGCTCGGGGTTCCGATCGGCTCGCCCTGGTCCAGCCTCAGTCAGGTCATGGATTTCGTCATCGACGCGGCTCCGCGGCGGGCCTACCTCACCCACGACGGGATGCTCTCGGCGAAGGGGCTCGGCCTGTTCGCGCAGCGGGTGCGGTGGTGCCTGGAGCAGGTGGGCGGCGAGCTCGTGACGCCGCCCCGGCTCGACCACGACTCGCGAGCGAGACTCGCCCTCTGAGGCCGGCCACGGCGGCGCATGCCGAGCGTCGCGCCGAAACCTAGACTGGGCGCATGGGATCCACCAACTATCTCGGCACGTTCATCCGGGTCGCGGAGGACTGCCCGGTCATGGCGGCGGAGGAACCGCCCGTCGGGGCGAAGGGACCGACGGTCGCAGCCCTGCAGTACGAGCTCATCGCCGGGCAGCCCTACGGCCTCACCAGCGACGACGTGCTGTTCAGGGTGCACGCGATCCGCCGGGGCATCCCCGATGAACAGCAGCAGGAGGCTCGCGAGGCGTTCTTCGCCAGGAGCCAGGCCTGCCTGAGGTCATCGCCGCTCGGCAAGCGGTACGGCTGGGGCATCCACCACGACGCCGAGGGCAGGATCGCGCTGGTGCCCCTCGGCTCCGAGCAGTACGAGGCGCTCGCGACCGATCCGTCGATCACGCAGACCCGGGCGATGCGCTCGAGACGCGCCTGATCACCGGCTCACCGGCTGGCGCAGCAGGGTGCGCAGCTTCTCGGGGGCCGTCCGGCGGGCGTCGCTGAGATAGATCTCGTGGTGCTTCCCGCGCAGGCTCAGGCCGTTCTCCGGGATGAAGCCGTGATGCATCCGATCGAGCACGGGGCCCTCGTCGTCGAAGGAGCCCACGTGGAGCGTCTGCACGCACAGCCCCTCGGCCAGTGTCTCGAGCCTGACCTCGCCGAGACGGGCCCGGTCCGTCTTCCGGCCCAGCGTCTCGACCGTCGCCTCGAACAGCTCCCGGTCGATCCACTCGGGAACCATCAGCATCATCGTCCAGTCCCACTGCGACTTGTCGCGCGAGACGGTGAAGGCCTCCATGTCGTCGGCCCACCAGAGCCCCTCGAGGGGCGGCACGACGTAGTCGCGGCCGAGTTCCCGTTTGCTCGCGAACTTCAGCTTGTAGGCGAGCGGGTACAGCGTCTCGAGCGCACTCGTGTACTCGGACGCGGTGTTCGGGTCGCCGTGCCCGTCGATCATGAGGTACTGGAGATCGGGCACCTCGAGCAGGCGGAACCGGTCCCGCTGCGCCCGATAGCCGTCGAGCGTCTTCGTGAAGTCGATCTTGCCGGTCATCGGGTACCCCTCTCGGTGAGGCGCGTCGAGGCGGTCGTGGGACGGGATGCCGCCACCGGTCACCCCGCCGAGGGCCGGTCGACTCGATAGCGGGCGCAGACGAAGTCCCGGTTGCGCGCGACGTCGAGGAGCTCGAGCTGGAGCGCGCGCGGCAGCAGCGGCTGCCCAGAGCCGAGGGTCACCGGCGCGAACTGCACCCATACCTCGTCGAGCAGCCCGGCGTCTGCGAACTGACCGGCGACGCCTCCCCCGCCCACGACCCAGATGTCCTTCCCCGCGGCGGAGGCCTCCAGCTCGGGGAAGACCCCCTGCACGTCGCCCTGCACGAACCGGACATCGGCACCGTCCCGCGCCCGAAGCGCGCGGTGGGTGAACACCCAGGTCGGCTGCTCGTACTCCCATCCCTCCTGGTTGCGGATCAGCCACTCGTAGGTGGACGACCCCATGACCAGGGCGCCGATGCCCGCGATGAACGCCGGGTAGGCCATCGGGCCCTCGAGATCGAAGTCCTGCGCGAACAGCCATTCGAGCGAGTGCTCATCGGTCGCGATGAAGCCGTCGAGGCTCGACGCCGTGTAGAAGTGGATGGTCACGGTCCAGGCTCCCTCGGTCGATCCGGCGTCAGGAGGCGGCGGGGTCGTCGCCCCGCGCCCACGCGATGGAGATGAGCCGCCGCAGCACCGCCTCGTCGACATCGGCCAGGCGCTTCACGTACACGCAGCCCGCTCCCTCGGTGCACGCGCCCAATTCCGGGAGCAGGGCGGCGCCCTCGGGCAGATCCTTGAGCCCGTAGAGCGAGAGCTGCGCCTTGCGCGGCGAGAACCCCGTCTTCGGCCACTCGCCGCGGGTACGCGGATTCGCCGGCGACACGTACCGGTAGCTGCCGTAGCCGACGATCGACGGCCCCCACATGACCGGATCCTCGCCCGTCACCTCGCGGAAGATCTCCGCGAGCCGCAGCCCGTCCTCGCGCCGCACCGCCGGCGTGACCGCCTGCAGGAATCGCTCGACGCTCGCATCGGTGGGCGTCGTCTTGATGTCGGCCATGCCCACATTGTACGAGGCGCGCGGCGGGCCGACCGCGAGAAGTAGACTCGAGAAGTGGCGACGCTCGATGACGTGCGCGAGATCGCGCTGGATCTGCCCGGGGCCTTCGAGAAGGTCGAGGGGCATCGCGGCGGCGCGAGCTGGCGCACCAAGGGCGGCATGTTCGTCTGGGAGCGCGGCCCGAGCCAGACGGATCTCGCGCAGCTCGCGAAGCTCGGCCGCGAGTGGCCCGCGGGCATCGTCGTCGGCGTTCGCACGGACGGGCTGGAGGCCAAGGAGGAACTGCTCGCGGCCTTCCCCGGATTCTTCTTCACGATCCCGCATTTCGACGGCTACCCCGCGGTGCTGCTGCGCCTCGAAGAGATCGCCGTCGATCTGCTGCGCGAGGTGATCGTCGAGGCCTGGCTGCTGCGCGCGCCCCGCACGACCGCGCGGAAGTGGCTGGCCGAGCACGGCCTCGGCTCCGAATAGCGGGGCGGCCGCGCCCGCCTCTCCCGAGGCCGGGCGGTACCCTGGGGAGATGGACCGAGTTCCTTCGGAAGCAGTGACGCTCGCGAGCGTGAGGCAGAACATCGACTCGCTCGACCACCGAATCGTGCGGTTGATCGCCGAACGCCAGCAATGGGTCGTACGCGCCGGCTCGCTGAAGACCGACGAGCAGGCGGTGCGCGCGCCGGCCCGCGTGGAGCAGGTGATCGCCAAGGTGCGCGCACTGGCCGAGGAAGCCGGGGCCTCGCCGGAGGTCGTCGAGGCCGCCTACCGTGCGCTCGTCTCCGCCTTCATCGAGCTCGAACTCGACCACCACCGATCCGAGTAGCAGCCGAGAGCGCCAGGCGAGGCGTCCGCCCCGCTCCCGCGGTTCCGAGTGGCGAGGCTACGCTGGTGTCATGAGCATCGTTGTCCGGCCCGCGACGGCATTCGAAGACGTCGCGACCCTCGTCGGGCCGAAGAAGCCGACCTCGAACGTGTGCTTCTGCCTGAGCTACCGCATCGGCAGCAAGGAGAACACCTCCCTGCGCGGGCCCGCGCGCGCCGATCGTGTTCGCGAGCTGTGCGAGCACGATCCTCCCCCGGGCGTCATCGCCTATCTCGACGGCGAACCGGCGGGCTGGGCTGCGCTGCACCCGCGCGCCGAGACGAGCTTCGCCAGGAACCGGCTCATCCCGCACGTGGACGATCTCGAGGTCTGGTCGCTGTGGTGCTTCCGCGTCAGGCCCGGCTATCGCAAGCAGGGGATCATGCACGCCCTCATCGAGGGCGCGGTCGCCTACGCGAGCGAGCGCGGAGCACCGGCGATCGAGGGGTATCCCGTCGACAACGGCGACGCACGGGTGAACCTGACGATGGCGTACGTCGGCACGCGCCGCCTCTTCGAGGAGGCCGGCTTCGCGAAGGTCGCCGATACCGGCTCGGTGCTCGACGGCTTCCCCCGCGTGCTCATGCGAAGAGCGCTGGGCTGAGACGTTCGGCCCGCGATCTCGTCGTCGCCGCCGGTGCGGGCGGATCACGGCGACCGCATCGCGGTCATGCGACCGGGATCCGCCCGCGCGGCCGGACCAGCCTCGGAACGAGCCTGACGAGGACCACCATGATCGCCAACTCGACCAGGGTCTGAGTCACGACCACGAGCGGGGCGAGATCGAATGCGGCCGGGAGGGCGAGCACGAGCGGCAGGACGACAAGAGAGTTCCTGGTCACGCCGCTGAGCACGACGGCGCGAGTTCCCGGCGCGTCCAGCCCGCCGGCTCTGCCCGCGAGCACGCCGATGGGGATCATGACGGCGGCGAAGAGGACGTAGACCGGCACCGCGAGCAGCAGGCCGCCGATCTGCCGGCCGACGCCCCCGATCTGGGAGGCGACCACGACTGCGAGCGTGAGCATCATGAGCGGCACCGTCGCGCCCAGCACCGCCCGCTGGACGATCGCTCCGATGCGGGTACGCGCGGCCACCATCTGGGTGAGCCCGGCAGCGGCCAGCGGAAGCGCGATCAGCAGCAGGAACGCCTCGATGAACGGGGCGAGGTCGACGGCCCGCACGAACTCCGCTCCGGCGAGCACCCGCAGATAGAGCGGAAGGAGCAGCATCTGGGCGAGCATCAGCAACGGCGACGCCGCGAGGAGTCGCTCCTTCGCTCCTCCGGCGAGGCCGGTGAACACGATGACGTAGTCCACGCAGGGGGTCAGCAGCACGAACAGCACGCCGACGAGGAGCACCTGATCGTGCGCGACGATCCGCGACAGCCCGAACACCACCACCGGTGCGAGGACGAAGTTCAGGGCCATGACCGAGGCGAGGAACCGCCAGTCGCGGAGCGCCTGCCCGATCTTCGCGAACGGCACCGCGAGGAACGTGGCGTAGAGGAGCAGCCCGAGCACGGGGGTGATCGCCAGCTCTGCGGGACGGGCGGCGCCGGGGAGCAACAGGCCGATCGTCGCGCCGGCGAGAAGGGCGGCGAGGTAGAGGGGCACCTGGTGCCGCTCCGTCCAGTCCGCGCCCGCTCGCATGGTGCCATTCTCCCAGGGCTCCGAGGCGCCCCGGGCGCGATGCACTTTCGCCACGCTCGGCGCCGACCGCCGCTGCGCGCTACCCTGCAGGGGTGAGCATCCCCGAACGCCGCATCGTGCTGGTGCGCGCGGTGAATGTCGGCGGCACCGCCAAGTTGCCGATGGCGGAGTGGCGCGCGCTCGCGCAGTCGCTCGGTGCGCGCGAGGTGTCGACCTACATCGCGTCGGGCAACATGGTGTGCACGATCGATGGCGACCCGGCGGCGTTCGACCGCGCTCTCGAAGCCGGGATCGAGACCCGCTTCGGCTTCTTCCGCGAGGTCACCAGTCGCACTCGCGACGAGCTTGTCGCCGCGATCGATGCGCACCCGTTCGAAGTGGCGGAGCCGAGGTTCTCGTACATCTCGTTCCTCGGCGGAGAGCCGGGCCCCGAGGGCGTCGAAGCGGCGCGTCGACTCGATACGGGCGCGGATCGCTGGGAGCTCGTCGGCCGCGAGCTGCACCTGAGCTACGCCGGTGGCGCGGGAAGAGCTCAGCTCAAGGAATCGCAGCTGATGCGCGCGCTCGGGGTGATCGGCACCTCGCGCAACCTCAACACGGTGCGCAGACTCATCGAGCTCGCCGCCTAGCCGGGTCGCACGATGCGCCGCCCGCTCCGAGCACGGCGGGCTCAGGCCCGATCCTCCTCCGGCGACGACGCCTCCGCGCCGATGCCGACGGCCTCCCGGATCAGGCGGCATGCGCTTTCTGCGTCGTCAACCGACAAGCAGAGCTGGTGGAAGTCCCGCTCGCCATCGAGCCTGATGCTCAGCGCATCGCCCTCCAGCCGAATGGTGTTCCGAACCGGCATCACGATCGACCTCTCCCGACGTCATCTCCGCCGCTGGCAGCGCGGGCAGAAGTGCGACGAGCGCCCGCCGATCACGATGCGCCGGATCTCGGTGCCGCACCGTGGGCACGGCTCCCCCGTGCGGCCGTAGGCGTTCAAGGAATGGGCGAAATACCCCGCCTGGCCGTTCACGTTGACGTACTGCGCGTCGAAGCTCGTGCCGCCCTCGGCGAGGGCCTGCGCGAACACGGCTCGCAGCGCGGCGAGCAGTTCGAGCGCGCGGCCGGCGCCGATGCGCGCGCAGACAGTCTCCGGGTGCACCCTCGCCCGCCACAGCGCCTCATCGGCGTAGATGTTGCCGACCCCGCTGACGAGGGTCTGGTCGAGCAGCGCCCGCTTCACGGCCGTGCGGCGCGTCCGCAACGAGGTGGCGAAGGCGCCGTCGTCGAAGAGCGGATCGAGCGGGTCGCGGGCGATGTGCGACGCCTGACTCGGCACGGGCGTCCCGCCCGGCCCCGCCTCGTGCTCCGGCACCAGCGGGTCGAGGGCGAGCGAGCCGAAGCGACGCTGATCCGCGAAGTCGATGCGCAGCTCGCCGTGCCGGGCGTGCTCGGTCCAGAGGCGGATTCGCACATGCCGGTCGTCGGGCGCCTCGAGCGAGCGCAGCAGCAGCTGGCCGCTCATGCCGAGGTGGGCGAGGAGCGCCTCGCGCGGGGCGGCGCCCCCGCCCGACGCGACGGGGATCCAGAGGAACTTGCCCCGGCGCTCGGGGGCGGCGAGCAGTGCGCCCGTGAGACGCCGCTCGAAGTCGGCGCCGCGGGCGGCAGCGGCCTCGGGCGACAGGGTGACCCCGTGGCCGCCCGAGCCGCGATCCGCCCCCTCGGGCAGATGACGCTTCAGCGATCGCGCGTCGACGACCTCGACCGCGGTCACGCGGGCCCCGGTGACCGCCGGAGCGAGGCCGGCGCGCACGACCTCGACCTCGGGCAGTTCGGGCATGCGCCTACGACCGCTTCTTGCGCTCGCCCGCCCGGGCGCGCAGCCGCTCGACCGCCTCGCGGGCGGCCGCGAGCTCGGCGGCCTTCTTGCTCGTTCCGGTGCCGATGCCGCGGGCGCCGTCGAGGGACACGCGGGCGGTGTAGCGGCGGTCGTGGTCCGGCCCCTCCCCCGTGGTCTCGTACACGGGGTGGGGCATGCCGCGGGCGGCGGCGAGTTCCTGCAGCGAGGTCTTCGGGTCGAGCGCGACCGTGAAGCGCTCGGGGTCGGCCAGCAGCGGCGCGATGAGCTGCAGCACGAAGTCCGCCGCCGTCTCCGGGCCGGTCGCGAGATAGACGGCGCCGATGATCGCCTCGACGGTGTCGGCGAGGATCGAGTCCTTCTGCCGCCCGCCCGTGCGCTCCTCGCCCACGCCGAGGCGCAGCTCGGCGCCGAGGCCGATGCCCCTCGCGATCTCGGCGAGCGCGACGCTCGAGACGAGCGCGGCGCGGCGCTTCGCGAGTTCGCCCTCGTTGAGTTCGGGGTAGTCGCGATACAGCTTGACCGTGACGGCCTGGCCGAGGATCGAGTCCCCCAGGAACTCGAGGCGCTCGTTGTGCGGTGCTGCCCCGTGCTCGTACGCCCAAGAGCGGTGCGTGAGGGCCAACTCCAGCAACTCGCCCGGCAGCGTCAGGCCGAAGGGCGCAAGAAAGCCGCCGGGGTCACTCTGAGGCGAGACCGGCGGCTTCTCGGAATCCTGTGTCAACTTGCACGCGTCGATACCGCTCGCGGTATCGAGCCATGAGTTCAGACGTCTGCGACCTTGCGGCCCTTGTACTCGAGGAAGAGGGCGTTGCCCTGCGAGTCCTCGACCACGCGGGCGCGGTGGGGCAGGCTGTAGACGGTGCGGCCGCCCTCGACGGTCTTCACCAGCTTCGGCGCTTCGGCCTTCCACGCCGAACGACGGTGACGGGTGTTCGAACGCGACATCTTGCGCTTGGGAACAGCCATGATGCTCTCTTTCCTACTACTTGCTTTCAGGATCGGATACCCGATCCACGTCTTCTTCTTCGGCCAGCAACCCGGCCAGCGCAGCCCAACGCGGATCGACCGTGTCGGACTCGGCTGCAGCCTCGGCATCGCGCGGCTTGCCGGTCTCGGGGTCGAGACCCGGGCAATCCGGGCGGCACACAGGCTGAAACGGCAGTGCGAGCACTGCCGCGTCTCGGAGCGGGGGTTCAAGATTCACGTGATCACCGTGAACCCCGTACTCGTCGGCCTCCGTAGGAGTATACGCGAAAAGCTCCTGGAATTCGACTTCGAACGGCGCGGTGAAGCGTGTCAGGCAGCGGCCGCACTCGGCGTGCATGGTCGTGTCGGCGCGGACCGAGACGAGAATGCCCTCGTGCACCGACTCGAGCCGCACGTCGAGATCCATGCTCTCGCCCGCCGGAATCCGCGCCAGCGCCTCGCCGAAGCCCTCGGGCACGGTGAGGCTGCGGGATCGCTCCCGCATCTCGCCCGGCCGGTTCACCAGGTCGCGGATGTTCTCCTCGTAGACGCGGATGCTGCTCACCGCACCAGCGTACAGCCGCCGAGCTGGGAGGCGGCGCACCGCCGGCGCGCC
>CALMSE010000173.1 GCA_937872275.1 uncultured Leucobacter sp.
TGCGCATCGCGCCGAGCTTCGGCGCCGTCAACCTCGAGGACATCTCGGCCCCGCGCTGCTTCGAGATCGAGCGCCGCCTCATCGAGGCGCTCAGCATCCCCGTCATGCACGACGACCAGCACGGCACCGCGGTCGTGGTGCTGGCCGCGCTCACCAACGCCCTGAAGGTCACCGGCAAGAAGATCGAGGACATCAAGGTCGTCATCTCGGGCGCCGGCTCCGCGGGCATCGCCGTGGCCGAGATCCTGCTCGCCTCGGGCGTGCACGACCTCATCGTGATCGACTCGAAGGGCGCGCTGCACACCGAGCGCGGCGACATCCAGCACATGAAGCTCGACATGGCCAAGCGCAGCAACCCGCGCGGCATCGCGGGCGGCACGGAGGCCGCGCTCGCGGGAGCGGACGTGTTCATCGGCGTCTCCTCGTCGAAGGTGCCCGAGGCGCACGTCGCGTCGATGGCCGAGGGAGCGATCGTGTTCGCGCTGTCGAACCCCGATCCCGAGATCGCCCCGGACGTGGCGCTCAAGCACGCCGCCGTCGTCGCCACCGGGCGCAGCGACTTCCCGAACCAGATCAACAACGTGCTCGCCTTCCCCGGCATCTTCCGCGGGGCGCTCGACGCCCATGCCCGCCGCATCACGACGGGCATGAAGCTCGCCGCGGCCCAGGCGATCGCCGATCTGGTCGAGGATCCCGCCCCCGACCTGATCGTGCCGAACCCCTTCACGCCCGGTGTGGCCGAGGCCGTGGCGGAGGCGGTGATGGCGGCCTCGCGCGGCGAGTAACCCGGCGGCCGGCAGCGCCGGGCGGGGAGGGGGCGGGATCCGGCGGATCCCGCCCCCTCCCCGCGTTCCGGGCCGTCTCGCGGCGCCCCGTCGCGCTGGTCTTCACCGGGGGCAGGGGCTATGCTGGCCCGACCGGGCTACTTCAGCGGCGAGGGAAACGGGTATGGGCAGTGACGGCAAGGCCGAGGGCCGGGTGAGCGGGATCGCCCGCGGCTACTCCCAGGTCTCGACCCACGGGCTCGACGCCTCCGATCGCATCGAGCTCTGGGAGCAGCACAACGCTCGCGTGCTCTTCGAGCTCAGCGCTCGCTCGCTCGACGGGCAGCCCTTCGAGGCGGCCGAGCTGACCCTGCAGCTGCCCGAGATCACCTTCGCCCACGTGAGCACGAACCCGCACATCATCGAGCGCAACCAGCAGCACATCGACCGCGGCGCGGCCGAGGGCGTCATGATCTTCTTCTCCCTCGTCGGCGACACCTTCTTCCACCACAGCAACGGCAACCACTCGCAGCGGCCGGGCACGCTCCTCGTCTGCGACATGAACCGCCCATTCCTGCGCGGCTTCGCCCAGGGACTGCAGGAGTACGTGGCCACGGTGCCGCGCGGCGTCTTCGAGACCGCCACCGGGCGCCCGATGCCGAAGGAGCCGACCGTGATGAGCTTCGCGGGGCCGGTCGGGGGCAACCCGCACGCCTCGGCGCTGGCGGCGCTGATGCGTCGGAGCCTGTCGAAGCCCGATCCCGCCGCCGCGGCCGAGACCGAGCAGCGGTTCCTCGAGCTCATGAGCGCCATGTTCGCACCGGGCGGCGAGGGCTCCGCCGCGGCGCGCAGGCAGGCGGCGGTGGCGTGGATCCGCCGTCACCTGGGCGACCCGTCGCTCTCGGTCGGCACGGTCGCCCGGGGCCTCGGCGTGAGCGAGCGCAGCCTCGCGCGCGCGTTCGGCGAGACCGGCCGAGGGGTCGCCCGCACGATCCTCGAGATGCGGCTCGCCGCGGCGCACCGCCTGCTGACCGGCCCCGGGGCGCCGCCGGTGCAGGAGGTGGCGCAGAGCTGCGGCTTCGTGAGCGCCGCGCACTTCAGCCGGGTCTTCCGCGACCGCTACGGGGTCTCCCCGTCCGAGGCGCGCGCCGGCGGCCTCGTCGTCGCCCCGTAGCCCGCAGGCGGCAGCCCGCCGTCGCCCGACTTGCCGATTCGGGCCATCTCCTGATCCGTTCCCGCCAAGCGGGCCGATCCCCGCGCCGCCGCCCGGATACTTGCTCTCACCATCACATCGGAGTGACTGAGCGCAAAGGAATAGCAATGGCGGTATTCGACGACGGAATCGCGGCGACCGAGCTGCCCTCCGGCAGCGTGGTCGAGACGGACGTGCTGGTGGTGGGCTCGGGACCGAGCGGTGCGGCCATGGCGCTCGCCCTGTCGAGCTACGGCGTTCCGAACATCATGGTGACGAAGTACCGGTGGACGGCGAACACGCCGCGCGCCCACATCACCAACCAGCGCGCGATGGAGTTCTTCCGCGACATGGGCGTCGAAGACGAGGTCAAGATGCTCGCGACGCCGCACGAGCTCATCGGCGACACCGTCTTCTGCTCGTCGATCGCCGGCGAGGAGTTCGGCCGGCTGCTCACCTGGGGCACCAGCCCCGAGCGCCACGCCGACTACGTGTCGGCCTCGCCGACCCTGAACTGCGACATGCCGCAGAACCTGCTCGAGCCGATCCTCGTGCGCAACGCCACCATGCGCGGTACGCAGAGCCGCTTCTCGACCGAGTACCTCTCGCACGAGCAGGACGCGGAGGGCGTCACCACCGCGGTGCAGGATCGGCTCACGGGCGCCCGGTACCTGATCCGGTCGAAGTACCTCATCGGCGCCGACGGCGCGCGCTCCAAGGTCGCGGCCGACATCGAGCTGCCGTACGAGGGCGAGATGGACATCGCGGGATCGATGAACATCACCTTCAGGGCCGATCTCGAAGCCCTCGTCGGGCACCGGCCCTCGGTGCTCTACTGGGTCGTGCAGCCGGGCGCCGACGTCGGCGGCATCGGCGCCGGCCTCGTGCGGATGGTGCGCACCTGGGACGAGTGGCTCATCGTGTGGGGCTACGACATCGACCAGCCCGCGCCCGATGTGGACGAGGAGTCGGCGAAGGAGGTCGTCTTCCAACTGCTCGGCACCCGCGACTTCGCCGTCGAGATCACCGGCACCTCCCTCTGGGGCAACAACGAGATGTTCGCGACCCATCTGCAGTCGGGGCGGGTCTTCTGCGTGGGCGATGCGATCCACCGTCACCCGCCGTCGAACGGCCTCGGCTCGAACACCTCGGTGCAGGACAGCTACAACCTGGCCTGGAAGCTCGCCGCCGTGCTGCGCGGCCAGGCGGGCGAGGCGCTGCTCGAGAGCTACAGCGCCGAGCGCGCACCGGTCGCCCGCCAGATCGTGACCCGCGCCAACCGGTCGTCGCGCGAGTACGGCGGCTTCTTCGAGGCGCTCGGCGTGACCGCCGCCCAGGACGAGGCGCAGATGATCGCCGCGATCGAGGAGCGCAAGCTCGACACCCCCACCGGGCGGGCGCGGCGCGCGGCGCTGCAGCAGGCGATCGAGCTCAAGAACTACGAGTTCAACGCGCACGGCGTCGAGCTCGGCCAGTTCTACGAGTCGAGCGCGGTGGTCTCCGAGCCGGGCGGGCGCCCCGCCCCCGCCCGGGATCCCGAGCTCTACTATCAGCCGTCGACCGTGCCGGGCTCGCCCCTGCCGCACGCCTGGTTGGGCGACAACGAGCACAAGTGGTCGACCCTCGACCTCGCCCCCTCGACGCGGTTCACGATCTTCACCGGCATCTCCGGCCAGCCGTGGGCCGCCGCGGCCGCCGCCGTGGCCGCGGAGCTCGGCATCGAGCTCGGCGCCGTGGTCGTGGGTCCGGGCCGCGAGGTCGAGGATCTCTATTTCGATTGGGCCCGCCTGCGCGAGATCGAGGAGGACGGCGTGCTCCTCGTGCGGCCCGACAAGATCATCGCCTGGCGCAGTGCGGGCATGGTCGACGATCCGGCGGCCGCGCTGACGGCCGCGCTCCGCGCGGTGCTGAGCCGCTGACCGCCGAGGCGCGGAGCCGCGGACTGCGGCC
>CALMSE010000174.1 GCA_937872275.1 uncultured Leucobacter sp.
GGTCCCGACCCCGTTCACAGGGTCACCCGCTCCCGCAGGCCCGCCAGCGTCTGCTGACCGATGCCCGACACCTCGAGCAGTTGGTCGACGTTCGAGAAGGCGCCATTCGCCGTTCTCCAGGCGAGGATCCGCTGCGCGAGCGCGGGCCCGACTCCGGGCAGCGTCTCGAGTGCGGCGGCGTCGGCGACGTTGAGGCTCACGAGGCCGGGGCCGCCATTGGCACTAGGTGCCGGAAGAGCCGCTGCCGCCTCGGCGGCGGCCGCGTCCGGCACCGAGATCTGCTCGCCGTCCACGACCGGGCGGGCGAGGTTGACTCCCGAGAGGACGGCCTGTTCGGTCGCTCCGCCCGCGGCCTCGATCGCCTCGCGCACCCGGGCCCCGATGGCGAGCTCCACCACCCCCGGAGCGCGCACCTCGCCCACGACGTGCACCAGGATCATCGACGCGGCAGGATCCTCATCATCGGCAACGCCCGCTCCGCTCGACTCCGCATCCGCGGTCGCACCGGCATCGGCGGCGTCCCGGCTCGCACCTGCTGCATCCGTTTCGGCCCTGCTCGCCGCCGGGCTGTGCGGCTGCACCGCGACGAGCACGACGGCTCCGATGACTGCGCCCAAGAAGAGCACGATGCCGACGATGATCGGCGTGCCGACCGCCCGGAGCAACCGCTCGCGCAGGGTGGGCGGGGGTCTCCAGTCCACCTCCTCGAGCGGTTCGAGCGGAAGCGTGCCGGGAGAGGTCGGGCCAGGCACCGTCGCCTCCGGTTCCGAGCCCCACCGCAACCGCGGGGACCGGGGGGCCTCCCCGGGCTCAGGAGTCTCGGAAGAGGACCACAGCGGCCCCCTGCGGAGGGTCGATTCGCGGGATTCGGGGAACACCATGCGGCCAGGCTAGGCACCGGTAGACGCGCTGAATGCGCTCGCGGGAAATCTGTGGAGAGACGGGCGAATTCACAGTGGAACACCATCTGTGCACGGCATATCTCGAAAACACGCATCGTGTCAGAGTCGAACGTTCCAACCCCCGCGCACGATACTACTGTTTTTCTATGATTAAACTTTTTGCTTCATAGGTTCCTGCGCCAGTGGCATTCTCCATCACCCTCACCGATGCACACGGATTGTCTCGGTGCACACGGAATATCCGTGAACAATTCGTGTGCATCGCTGCAAACCGTGTGCATCGACCGGCAGACCAGGCACGACCGGCAGACCAGGCACGACCGGCAAGCCAGGCACGACCGGCAGACCAGGCACGACCGGACGCAGAACGCGACCGGACGCAGAGAGGGGCGCTCAGGCCGCGGGCTTCGTCGCGATGCTCACGATCTTCGGCACGCGCACGACCACGTTCACGATCTGCCGGTCGCCGATCGCCCGCTGCACCGCCGCCGAGGCGCGGGCCGCGGCCTCCGCCTCGGCCTCGGAGACCGAGGCGGGCAGGGTGAGGCGATCCCGTACCTTGCCGTCGACCTGCACCACCATCGTGACCTCGCTCTCGACGAGCAGCGCGGGATCCGCGGCGGGCCACTGCCGCAGCGCGACCGTCGGCTCGTGCCCGAGCTTCGCCCACATGTCCTCGGCGGCGTAGGGCGCGAAGAGGGAGAGGATCACCGCGATCGTCTCCGCCGACTCCCGCACGGCGGGATCCGCCGGGCCGACCCCGGAGTCGATGGCCTTGCGGGTGACGTTCACCTGATCCATGAGGCGGGCGACGACGACGTTGAACTTGTAGTGCTCGACGAGGCCCGGGGCGTCGGCGAGCAGATGGTGGGTGTGCCGGCGCAGCTCGGCGTCGCCGGCGGCGAAGTCGGCCCCGGGCGCGGAGGCCACGTCGTCCGCCACGCGCCACGCGCGTGCCAGGAACTTCGCCGAGCCCTGCACCGAGACGTCGGCCCAGTCGATGTCGTCCTCGGGCGGGCCCGCGAAGGCGAGCGTCACGCGCAGCGCGTCGGCGCCGTGCTCGCGCAGCTCGCTCGCGAACTCGACGAGGTTGCCCTTCGACTTCGACATCTTCGCGCCGTCCTGCAGCACCATGCCCTGGTTCAGCA
>CALMSE010000175.1 GCA_937872275.1 uncultured Leucobacter sp.
AGCATCTCGGCGAAGTCGGTGGCGTCGTCGCCGCCGGCGCCCGAGCGGATCGTGACGACCGCCGCGCGCTCGTCGTACTCGCCGGAGAGCATGGTCTGCACCTCGAGCTCGCCCACGAGCGCCTCGATCGAGTCGAGCTCGGCGCGCGCTTCCTCGGCGGAGGCCTCGTCGTCCATCTCCTGGGCGAGCTCGATCAGCACGTCGAGATCGTCGAGGCGCTGCTCGACGCCGCGCAGGCGCTTCACGCGCGACTGGCGGTGCGAGAGGCCGCTCGTGACCTTCTGCGCCTCCACCGGATCGTCCCAGAGGCCGGGCGCCGCGGCCTGCTCCTCGAGTTCGACGATCTCCCGCTCCAGCCGGGGCAGATCGAGCACCGCGGCGATGTCGGAGAAGGTTGCGCGCACAGCCTTGATGCGGCCGGCCAGATCGATTTCGAGCATGATCCCCGATTCTACCGGTGCGGGCCGGACCGAACGGCGCCGCCTGCGAGAAGTTCGGCGCGCGATAACCCCCAATCACGGGGATACCGCCACGGTGGCGAGGGTGAGACCTTGGAACTCTGGGCCATTGTGCGCGCTGAGCGGGGGCACGAGGAGCATCACCGGTTCCGGTCGAGCGGTCGTGCCCGCTGCATGCACAGGTGAGTACGAGAATTCGAGGGGTCTCTCTATGAACGTCAGCCGTCGGGCGTGTCGCACGCGCACCGGTCTTCGTCTGCGCACGATGGCGGTGGCGATCCTGGCGGTGGGCGCGCTCCTCGCGCCGATCGCCGGAACCGCCACGCCGGCGGCTGCGGCCGATCCTGCCGTTGCGGGGATCTACGCCTACTCGAGCGGGGCGGGCATCGTCAGCGGCGACACGTGGGAGTACAACATCGACATCTCCTGTTCCGGCGGCAACTGCGACGACGGCGAGATATTCATCCCCTTCGACCACGGCATGGACCGGGCGTGGGCGTACGAGGCCGTCATCTACGACGGCAACGCGGTCTCCTCCAGCGGCGTCACCACGAAGGACGGCGTCGAGGGCTACTCGATCACGTTGGCCGATCCCCTCGCGCAGGGCTACCTGGGGCTGCTGCTGCGGGTCACGCCGACGCGCGGCTTCGTGCCGAACGGGCACGTGTGGGGCTTCTCCCCTTCATTCAGCTTCACCTCCGAGGGCGTCCCGGCCACCGTCCACGCGGAGGACGCCTGGGGCGGCGGTGTATGGGACTGGACCTGGACGGAAAGCTCGTTGTCCGCTTCGATGAATCCCGGTTTCGCCGTGGGTCTCGAACCGCAGACGGAAGGCGCGATCCACGAGAACACGGCTCGCGTGGCCCCCGGGGATCCGCTCTACCTCCGCTGGAGTACGCAGCAGGAACTCGGCACCCTCTACAACGACGTGAGCAAGCCGGTCACGGTCGCCTTCACCGTTCCGGCGGGGATCACCTACATGCCCGACCGGAGCGACACGGATGGCGTGGTCTACGACTCCGCAACGCGTGCGATGACGATCACCCGCACCGTCGATCCCGCGGTGTCCACGTACTACTCCGAATGGGGCCGAGTCGTCTTCCGCGTCGATGACGATGCGACGGGCACCATTCTGGCGAATCCCGTCGTGCTCAGCATGACCGGGATCGGCGCCACGACTCCCGCCACGCGCACGGCCAACACCAGAGTCACCGTCGCGGCCTTCTCCCTCTCCCGCAACCTGTTCGGCCTCACCCCGGCCGGAAACCTCGTCGTGTCCCGAATGACCCCGTCGGAGCCGGAGAGAACGGACAGCGGGCTCACGGGAACCGAGTCGATCACCCGGCGTTCGGCGTACTACAGCGTCTCCTCCTACATGGACAACAGCACCGACTACTGGTCGAAGTTCACCTGGGTCGTGCCGTGCTCCGACGATCCCCTGGCGCCGACTCCCCAGCGCCCGGTGGGCGGCTACACCTCGCCCCCCAGCGCGGACGCGTACTGTCAGGGCGAGACCGTGCTGAAGCCGCGCGCCATCCAGGTGCACGGCCCGGCCGAGACCGGCGCATCGATCGACTACGTGCTGCACCTCCGCGACGGTCGACCCAGACGCTGACGGTGACGGTCGAGACCGGGGAGCACGACGATTCGCTGCGCGTCGCCATCCCCGACGGACTCGACGTGGTCGCGATCTCGGCCGACTACTTCGTTCCCTCGCGCACCACGAGCGCGGACAAGACCGTCACGCTGGTGGACACCAAGATCCTGCTGGGAGTGCCCGACCGCGCCGGCCTGCAGCACGGCACCGAGATCGAGTCGCTCACCCACTTCCAGGGCAAGACGATCGAGACCGATCCCTGGATCAACGTCACCAGGCGCGTCGCCTCCCTCGTGCTCTGGGACGGCGAGCCGAGCGTCGAGATGGCGGGTCACGATCTCAGCCTCCCGCTGAGCGCAGGTGGAACGACGGCCAACCCGTTGAACGCCGTCGTCTCCCGCTCGCACCTCGTGATGGGCGATGCGCAGGCGGAAGCGCAGAACGCGCGCACCGTGTTCCTCTTCCCCGCGACGTCGACCGGCATCCGGCTCGTCGATCCGATGTCCACCCCCGATGTTCAGGATCTGCTGGCGGACTACGGCGGCGCGGTCGCCTACTTCGCCGACTACCGGGGCACGGGGCGCCAGGCGTGGGAGGTCACCGGCCCGGCGACCGTCGGCCTGCACCGGGGGATGTACCAGCTCTTCACCGTGCAGGGCGCACAGGCGGGCGTCTACCGCTATGACGTGTACACGGGGCTCGACGGCCGGGCGAATCCGGGAGAGTGCTTCACCCTGCCGGAGCGGGACCCGGATCGGTGGGAGGGCTACAACGGCGAGAGCGCCGACCTGGTCGCGCCGAGCTTCTGGCCGGTCGCGGGCACCGGCACCTGCCATGTCTCCGGCTCGATCACCCTCACGGGCTCGACGAGCGGCTTCCGGCTCACCAAGGAGATCCGCGAGAACCCGAACGAACTGTTCGACGCCCCGGACGCCCCCATCTCCACCGACGACGGCGCTCTCCAGTACCGGCTGACTTTCGCGAACATCGGCCCGAGCTCGCTCGATCGCGTCGTCATGTACGACCTGCTCCCGAGCCCGGGCGATACCGGCACGGTCGGCGAACTGCTGAAGCGGGAGCGCGGTTCGACCGCGCGCGCCGTGCTCACCGAGCCGGTGACGGCTCCGGCCGGATACTCGGTCGCCTACTCCACCGCCGAGGTGCCCTGTCGGCCCGAGGCGAACGCCGCGATCAGCGGATGCGTCGACGACTGGTCGACCGCCCTCCCGGCCGACCTCCCGGCGGTGACCGCGATCCGCATCGCATCGGATGCGGGTACGACCCTGGTCTCGGGGGCGGTCGAGCAGGTGACGGTCGAAGCGGCGATCCCCGCGGAGAGCGCGCCGGGCTCGCTCGCCTGGAACTCGATGTCGGGTGTCGCGGGGACGGTCGGCTCGCCCTCCATGCTGCAGGCCGCGGAGACGGGCTCGGTGGGCGCTCGGTTCGGAACCGAGATCGCACCGCAGGAGCCCGTGCAGGAACCCGGGCGAGAACCCGACCCGGAGTCCGGAATACCCGTGACCGGTTCGGACGCCCTCTGGTTTCTGCTGGGAATCGGCGTCGTGCTGCTCATGGCCGGCGGTGCGACCGTCGCGATCCGCCTCCGCCGCGTCCGCACGCGCTGAACCGACAGGGGAGGCGCGACCCGGCGGGCCGCGCCTCCCCGATCGCGAGCCGGTTCCCTCGGGAGCCCGGATGCGCAGAGAGCGGGAGCCGCATCGAGCGGCCCCCGCGCAGGCGCCTACTCGGGCAGATCGGGCACCTTGTTGAAGCCCGTCACCGGCTGACCTTCGTCGAACGCGGCCGCCTTCCTGCGGAAGCCGCGGGTCAGCACGATCAGATAGACGAAGCCGATCGCCGCCCAGATCAGGCCGCCGATGAGGGCGTCGGCGTGCAGATTGGCCCACAGGATCCCCGTCATCGCCACGCCGATACCCGGCAGCACGATGAAGGTGAAGATGTCGCGGGGCGTCTTGCGGCGGCCCTTGCGGATCGCGAACCAGGCGATCACCGAGATGTTCACGAAGGAGAACGCGATGAGCGCTCCGAAGTTGATGAACGCGGCGATCATCTCGAGCGTGAACGCGATGGCGAGCATGCACACGAGGCCGGTGAGCACGATGTTGAACGTCGGCGTGTGGGTCCTCGGGTTGATGTACCCGAAGAAGCGCTTCGGCAGCACGCTGTTGCGGCCCATCACGAGCAGCATGCGCGAGACCGAGGCGTGCGAGGCGAGGCCCGAGGCCAGCGTCGCGCAGAAGCCGGCAGCGGTGAGCACCGCCATCAGCACGGGGCCGCCCACGAAGTCGCCGATGAGCGGCAGCGTCGAGTCCTCGATGAACTGCATGTCGCCGCCCGGGGCGAACTCGTTCCAGTCGGGGAAGCGGAGCTGGGTGAAGTAGCCGGCGACGAGGAAGATCGCGCCGCCGAGGAGCACGGTGAGGATGAGCGCCCGGGGCACGATCTTCGGGGTCTTGGCCTCCTCGACGTACATGGTGACGGCGTCGAAGCCGATGAAGGAGAAGCAGACGATGGTGGCGCCCATGAGCACCGCGCCCATCGTCACCCCGTCGTGGAAGAAGGGCTGCATCGAGGCGACGGTACCGACGCCCTCGCCGCCCGCCAGCTGCGCCCACACCATGATGACGAACACCACCATGACGACGATGGAGAACACGAGCAGGATCATGTTGACGTTCGAGGTGCCGCGCATCGTGAGGTAGATGATGCCCGTGGTCAGGATGCAGTAGAGCACGACCCAGACCCAGCCGGGGATGCCGGTGGTCTCGGGCGGGAACACCGCCTCGAGATAGCTGCGGATGATGAGGCAGTTCACCATGGGCAGCAGCATGTAGTCGATGAGCGAGGTCCAGCCGACCATGAAGCCGACGTTCGGGTGGATCGACTCGCGCACGTAGGTGTAGGCGGATCCGGCGCTCGGGATGGCCCCGGACATCTTGCCGTAGCTGATCGCGGTGAAGATCATCACGATGAGCGCGACGAGGTACGCGAGCGGAACCACGTTGTTCGTGTCTCGCGCCACCATGCCGAAGGTGTCGAAGACCACGGTCGGCGTCATGTAGCCGAGGCCGAGGCCGACGATCGCCCAGAGTCCCAGGTTTCGCTTGAGTGTGGCTTTGCCCGCGCCGGTGCGAGCGGTGGTTGTGGCCATCTATTCTCTACTTTCTTCAGTTATTCGCCGAGGTAGTGCATCACATGCTTGATCCGGGTGTAGTCCTCGAAGCCGTACATCGAGAGGTCCTTGCCGTGCCCTGAGTACTTGAAGCCGCCGTGCGGCATCTCCGAGACGAAGGGGATGTGGGTGTTGACCCACACGCAGCCGAAGTCGAGCCGCTTCGTCATCCGCATCGCGGTGCCGTGATCCCGCGTGAACACGGACGCCGCGAGCGCGTAGCGCACACCGTTCGCGAGGCGGGTCGCCTCCGCCTCGTCGGCGAAGGCCTGCACGGTGAGCACCGGCCCGAAGATCTCCTCCTGCACCGCCTCGTCGTCCTGGCGCATGCCGGTGACGACCGTGGGCTCGATGAAGTAGCCGGTCTCCCCCGCTCGTCCGCCGCCGGTGACGACGGTCGCGTGGGCAGGCAGGCGGCTCAGCACGCCGAGCACGTTCTCGAACTGCCGCGCGTTGTTCATCGGCCCGTAGAAGGCGCCCTCCACGGGGCCGGTCGTCACCTCGCTCGCGATGTGCTCTGCGAGCCTCGCCACCAGTTCGTCGTGCACGCTCTCGTGAACGAGCAGGCGGGTCGCGGCGGTGCAGTCCTGGCCCGCGTTGAAGTAGGCGGCCGTCGCGATCGCCGCGGCCGCGGCCGCGAGATCGGCGTCGGGGAACACGATCGCGGGAGCCTTGCCCCCGAGTTCGAGGTGGGTGCGCTTCAGGCGATCCGCCGCCGAGTGCGCGACCTGCATGCCCGCCCGCACCGATCCGGTGATCGCCACGAGTTCGGGGGTCGGATGCGCGGTGAGCGCCTCGCCGGTGCTGCGGTCGCCGAGCACGACGTTGAAGACGCCGGGCGGCAGGATGCCGCGGGTGATCTCGGCGAGCAGCAGCGTCGACAGCGGCGTCGAGTCGCTCGGCTTCAGCACGATCGTGTTGCCCGCCGCGAGCGCCGGGCCGATCTTCCACACCGCCATGTTCAGCGGATAATTCCACGGCGTGACCTGGCCCACGACCCCGATCGGCTCGCGCCGCACATAGGAGGTGTGGCCTGCCAGGTACTCGGCCGCGCCCTTGCCCTCGAGAGTCCGCGCCACGCCGGCGAAGAAGCGCAGCTGGTCGACCGACTGCGAGATCTCGTCGGCGACGATGCTGTGCCTGGGCTTGCCGCAGTCGAGCGACTCGGCGTCGGCGAACTCCTCGACCCGGCGCTCCATCTCCTCCGCGATGCGCCACAGCGCGAGGGAGCGCTGCTGCGGCGTCGTGTCGCCCCACTCTCCCGCAAAGGCCCGGGCCGCCGCGCGATAGGCGCGGTCCACGTCCTCCGCCGTCGAGACGGGCGATCGCGCGATCACCTCCTCCGTGACCGGGTCGATCACGTCGAAGCCCAGCGCCGCGGCGGAAGCCGTGAAGTCGCCGTCGATGAAGTTCTCGAGTATGCGCATGGCGCAATGCTAGTGGGAGATCGAGCCTCGTGAATACCTTTTTCACGACACGAATCAGTTGAAGTTTGCCGTTTCCACAACTAATTCCTTTGCATTTTCGGAGATGTGATGTCAGGATCAGTAGCGTGACCAGCAAGAAGAGCGCTCCCGTGCTCGACGACATCGCGAAAGCGATCATCGAGCAGCTGCAGCGCGACGGCCGCCGGTCCTACGCCGAGATCGGCAAGGCGGTGGGGCTCAGCGAGGCTGCGGTGCGCCAGCGGGTGCAGAAGCTCACGGAGACCGGGGTCATGCAGATCGTCGCCGTGACCGATCCGCTGAGCATCGGCTTCAACCGGCAGGCGATGATCGGCATCCGCGTCACCGGCGACATGGGCGTCGTGGCCGACCGCCTCGCCGAGATGCCCGAGGTCGACTACGTGGTGCTCAGCGCCGGCAGCTTCGACATCCTCGCCGAAGTGGTCTGCGAAGACGACGACGCGCTCATCGAGCTGCTGGGTCGCAGGATCCGGGCGCTCGACGGGGTCTCCGCCACGGAGACCTTCCTCTACCTGAAACTCAAGAAACAGA
>CALMSE010000176.1 GCA_937872275.1 uncultured Leucobacter sp.
CGACCTTCCCCGACTTCAGCCAGAACTCGGTGACGGCGCAGGTCGATCTCGCCTACCAGAACACCACCGCGCCCGGCACCTGGTACGTGCACCAGGGCACGCCGCGCACGGATGCCTGGTCGAACGCGTTCATCCTGCTGGTCCCGAGCAGCATCCAGTCGTTCTTCTACCAGTCGACGGCCTCGGCCGCCCAGGCGACCAAGCCGCCGGCGCCGATCCACCTCGACTGGGCTCTCGCGGCGCCGACCGGCACCGTGAACGGGCAGTCGAGCGACGCGCGCGTGCTGCAGGGGCAGACCGTCACCTTCAGCGCGGGCCAGTTCCGCGAGGGCGACGTCGTCTCGATCGTGGTGAACTCCGACCCGGTGACCCTGCCGGCCGTGACCGTCGGCTTCGACGGCCTCGCGTCGCAGAGCTGGACGGTTCCCGCCGACTTCGAGCTCGGCGCGCACAGCGTCGTCTTCAGCACCGGATCCGGCGCCGCCGCGCGCGGCGTCACCGTGCCGTTCACGGTCGAGCCGCTGGGCACCCAGGGCGGAGGCGAGACCCCCGCGGTCTGCGTCGCCCGGGCCGTCACCGGCGGAAGCATGACCTGGGAGTTCAAGCAGTCCTTCAAGAACTACATCAACGGGCCCATCGCGCACGGCAGCTTCTCCGGAGGCGCCTTCACCGCGAGCGGCGGGGCCGTGAACGTCGATGCCGGCGGCATCGGCCGGGTGAACTTCCAGGGCTCGATCGTGGCGACCGGCCACGGCGGTTCGCTCGATCTGCGGATCCTGAACCCCTCGATCCAGATCACCGGCCCGAACTCGGGCGTGCTCTACGGCACCCTGACCCAGGCCGGATCGGGCGGCTACGTCGCGATCGCGAACCTGGCCTTCGCCTCGGTCTCGGTGAGTGGCGGCAGCATCGTCGCCACCGGTTCGTCCGCAGCCCTGACGGGCGCGGCCGCGGCCGCGTTCGGCGGCTTCTACGGCGCGGGCACCGAGCTCGATCCGGTGTCGTTCTCGGCCTCGCTGGGCGGCGAGGTGCCGTGCGACGCGACGACCGATCCGGTGGAGCTGGCGAAGACCGGTACGGAGCTCGACCCGAGCCTCGCGGTGCTGGGTCTCGGCGCTCTCGCGCTGCTGATCGGCTTCGGCCTGGTGCGCATGCGCCGCCGCGCAGAGGCCTAGGCCGACCCGTTGCGGGGGCGGATCCATCCGAAGGGGTGGATCCGCCCCCGCCCGGCCGCGGGCCGCCCGGCTTGCATCGTCGGATGAAATACATCAGACTATTGAAGGTCTGACCACGCTTAGGCATGCCTAAGCTTGGTCGACGCGTCGGCCGTCGCGGTCGACCGGTCATGCTGTCCTGATGAATTGGAGAACCTCACATCGTGAGTACACTCGCCTCGCGGCCACGGAGCAGATCCTCGCGTCTGCTCGCAATCGCCACTTCGCTCCTGGTCGCGCTCAGCGGCCTGTTCGTCGTTCCGACGGTGGCGCACGCCGCCGAGGGCGACGTGACCGGCGCGACCCTCGACTGGGGCTTCAAGGAGTCCTGGCGAGGATACGTCGCCGGAACGATCGGCGGCCCGAACTCGAACCCGAGCCCGACCGTGCTCGCGGGCGGAGTGAGCGACAGCCCGGCGGCCTACCGCTGGGGCACCGCCGGCACCGGCACCTTCTCCGAGGCCACGCAGAGCGGCAGCTTCAGCGCCAACCCCGCGGGTTCGATCACCTGGAACCGCAACCACGGCCCGGCGCAGCAGATCGGCGTCACGCTCGCCGACCTCGTGGTCAGCTTCGATCTGAATGCCGGAACCGGCACGATCACCGGCACCTACAGCGACCCGATCCGGGGCATCACCCCGACCACCGCGGTGATGGCCGTCTTCTCCACCGCAGGTGCGACCGTCTCCGACGGCGTCGTGAGCCTCGTCAACGCGACCGCGACCGCGGGCCCGGGCATCGCGGGCTTCACCTACAACGAGGGTGACGCGATGGACACGGTCTCCTTCAGCTTCGCCTACGAGCAGGCGCAGGCGCCGATCGCGCAGGCTACCGCCACGAGCTGGTCGTCGGTCCCCGCGGCGCCCGTGACCGAGGGCACCGCGGTGACGCTCGAGGCGACCGTGACCCCCGCGGCCGCCGGCACCGTGACCTTCCTCGAGGGATCGACCGTGCTCGGCAGCGGTCCGGTCGACACCGTCACCGGCAAGGCGAGCGCCGGCATCTCCGGCCTGGCGGTCGGACCGCACAGCATCATCGCGAGCTTCGCTCCGACCGACACCGCCGCGTACCTCCCCTCGCAGACCGCCGAGGCGGCGACCGTCACCGTCAACGCGCAGGCCCCGGTCGGCCCCACGCAGACCACCCTCGTGCTGACCGGCTCGGCGAACTCGGTGAGCGACGGCCATCAGGTCGGTCTGACCGCGACGCTGACCCCCGCCGCCGCGAGCGGCACGATGGGCACGATCCAGTTCTACGCCGACGGCGCGGCGATCGGCGCGCCCGTGAACGCGACGGTCCAGCAGGGCCGGGTCGCGGTCTCCAAGGCGAGCGACCTGATCTCCGACGGCGACGAGATCGACTTCACCGCGGTCTTCACCCCCGCCAACGCGAATGCCTACACCGCCGCGACCTCGAACGCGGTCACCGTGACGGGCACCGCGTCCACCGGAACCTGGACCCCCGAGATCGAGGTCTTCCTGAAGACCGGCGGTGCCGAGACGCCGTACACCGGCCAGAAGGTCTACCGCGGCGACGAGCTCGTCGTGCGGGGCAGCGGCTTCGATCCCGAGGCGAACGTCGGCGGCCGCGGCCTGCCCGTGCCCTTCGGGCCTCAGGGCACCTACGTGGTGTTCGGCAACTTCGACTCGACCGGATGGCAGCCCTCCGAGAACGCCGCATCGACCAAGCGCAAGGTCAAGAACCAGGGCTGGGTGCTCGCCGAGTCGGTGCTCGACACCGTTCCCGCGATGTACAAGAGCGCCATCCTGAACCAGTGGGTGGAGCCGGAGGACGGCGTCTTCGAGTGGTCGTCGGGTCCGCTGGAGACCCCGGACACCGTGGCGAACGGTGCGTTCGGCATCTACACCTACGCCGCCGGCGGCGCCCTGAACGCCGCCGAGGAGCTCGAGGTGCTGATCGACTACGTCGACGCCCCGCGCCCCGGTTCGCCCGCTCTCGAGGTCTTCCTGAAGAACGGCGACACCGAGGTCCCCTACACGAACCAGGAGGTTCGCGAGGGCGATCAGCTCGTCGTCCGCGGTACGGGCTTCGACCCCTACGCCAACGTGCCGGCGAACACCGCGGGGGGCGTGCCCATCCCGAACAGCCTGCCGCAGGGCGCCTTCGCGGTGTTCGGCCACTTCGCCGCCGAATGGCGTCCTTCCGAGGGCGTGCCCAGCACCCAGCGCAAGATCGACAACAGCGCGCGCACCTGGCTGCTCGCCGAGGACACCCTCGAGGCGATCCCGAACAACGCCCCGACGTACTTCCAGAACGTCATCCGCGGGCAGTGGACCGAGCTCGACCCCGAGACCGGCTCGTTCGAGTGGACCGTGACGCTGAAGGCGCCGGCCGAGCCGCTCGAGAACGGCAACTACGGCATCTACACCTACGCCGGCGGCGCGGGTCAGGTGGCGAACGCCGCGCAGGAGCTGTACGTGCCGATCAACTTCACGACCGAGCCCGAGAACCCGGGCGGAGGCGAGGAGGAGCCCGCCACCGGCGGCCTCATCTGGTCGTTCAAGTCGAGCTGGAACTTCTACCTGAACAACATCGCGAACGGCACCACCACGGTGTCCAACGGTGCGACGCAGGGCGCGAACGGGCAGATCGGCTACGTGCAGGTGGAGGGCGGCGACTACGACGCCGACACCGGCCTCGGCACCATCCGCTACCAGGGACTGGTGCGGTACGTCAGCACGCAGCACGGCTTCGACATCGTGCTCAGCGACCCGTGGGTCGTGTTCGGCGAGGACGGCGCCACCATCACCGCGAACGTCTCGCGCACCGACACCTCCGGCGTTTCGGACCTCGTGCGCATCACGGTCGCGTCGATCGACGCCGGTGCACCGGCGGCCGCCGACGGCGCGCTCGCATGGACGGACATCGAGGGCGTGTTCAGCCCCGACATCCAGCCCGACGGCTGGTCGCAGTACGGGGGCGAGGCCATCGATCCGGTCACCTTCACCTACGGCGCCGACGGCGACGGAACGGCGGAGACGGGCCCCACGGTGACGATCAGCTCCTTCACGGTGAAGCAGGGCGGCGAGATCACCTTCACGGGGGCCGGCTTCGAGCCGGGCACCGCGGTGACGGCGACGGTCCACTCGGATCCTGTGGTGCTGGGCACCCGCACCGCCGATGCGAACGGCGCCGTCTCGTTCGCCTGGACCGTGCCGGCCGACTTCGAGGCGACCGAGCACACCATCGAGCTCACCTGGGGCGACGGGGAGTCGGTCTCGACCACCTTCCTCGTCCAGGCGGCGACGGTCTCCGGCGGCACCGGCGGCAACACGCCGAGCAACGTCTGCGTCGCCCGCGCGGTCACCGGCGGCAGCCTCGAGTGGGGGCTGAAGGAGTCGTTCCGCAGCTACGTGCAGGGCCCGATCGCGAACGGCACCTTCTCCGGCGGCAGCTTCGCCGCGAGCGGCGGCGCGTTCAACGTGGTCGACGGCGGCATCGGTCGCGCGAACTTCTCGGGCGCGATCAGCGCGAGCGGTCACGGCGGCCTGCTGAACTTCCAGCTGTCGAGCCCGAGCGTGCAGATCACCGGTCCCGGCACCGGCGTCCTGTTCGCCCATGTCAGCTCGACGAGCACCACCGGCGCGGCCGCGGTGAACGGCGTGGTCGCCTTCGCGAACCTGTCGTTCAGCGGCCCCGCGATCAGCGGGAGCACGCTCTCGGTCTCGGGCGCCTCGGCGACGCTGACCGGCGCGGGCGCCCAGGCCTTCGCGGGCTTCTACCCCGCGGGCACCGCGCTCGACCCCGTGTCGTTCTCGGTGTCGCTCGGCGGCGAGGTCCCCTGCGACTCGACGACCGATCCCGTCGAGCTGGCGAAGACCGGTGCGAACGGCGACATGAGCGTCGCGCTGCTCAGCATCGCGGCCCTCGCCGTGCTGCTCGGCTTCGGCGCGATGCGGCTGCGCCGTCGCCGCGAGGAGCTGGTGTAGCGCTCGCCGCCGCGTCGCGAGGCGGCTGCCCCCAGCCCGCATCGCGACCCGCATGGTGAAGGAACAGCGGGCGGTGCCCGGGTGCTGAACCCGGGCACCGCCCCTTCCCACGAAATCGAGAGGAAGAGATGAAACGAATCGCAGGCCTCGGCCTCATCGCCGGAACGGCCCTCGCCGTCGGACTGGTCGCGGCCCCGGCCGCGACCGCCGCCCCGGTCCTTCCGCGCGTCGCGGAGGATCAGGCCGCGAACTGCACGGTGACCGGCGGCACCCTCACCTGGGGGGTCAAGGAGAGCTTCCGCTCGTACATCAGCGGATCCATCGCCAACGGCGGCTGGGAGGCGAGCGACGGCGCGAGCTACGAGACCCCCAGCTTCGGCTGGAGCGGCGCCACCGGCGAGATCGACCCGACCACCGGCGCGGGCGACGTCTCCTTCACGGGAACGATCACCTTCACCGGGCACGGGGGCATCCTCAACATGGTGATGGCGAACCCCACCGTCCGCTTCGCCGAAGACGGGAGCGCCACGCTGCTGGTCGACACCCGCAGCAACGACACCTCCGGCAACCTCGCCGTCGACGTGCAGCAGGGGGAGCTCGCGAGCCTCGCCCTGCCCGAGCCGCTCAGCGCCGCGAGCGGTCCGGTGAGCTACGCCGATCTGCCGGCGACGCTCACCGAGACGGGCGTGCCCGCGTTCGGCAACTTCTACCAGGCCGGCGACGCCCTCGACCCGCTGAACCTCGCGTTCGAGCTCGACTGCCAGACGGCGTCGGCGCCGACGCAGGAGCCCGCGGAGACCGAGGCCCCCGAGGTCACCGCGCAGGAGGAGGCTCCGCAGAGCGATGACGCCGGCGTGCCCTGGGTGCCGATCGTCATCGGCGGTGCCGCGGTGGTCGTGATCGCGGCCGCGGCCGGCCTCCTCATCGCGGGTCGCAGGAGGAAGGGCGGCGCGGACGGGACCGGAGGCGGCGCCGACGAGGCGTAGTCCCCGCGCGCTTCGGCGCGGTCGGCGGACGGAACCGGTACGCCGCCGTCACCCGGTCGCCGAACTCGCTTCGGCGACCGGGGATCCGCCATCGCCCGCGAGACTCGCATGCTCCCGCGCGACCTGCTCGAAGCGGGCGACCGCTGGATCGGCGCTGTCGGCGCGGGCGCACAGCAGCACGCGCGTGAGCGGCAGATCGTCGACGGGCACGAAGCGCACCCCGGGATGCGAGTAGAACCGCGGGACCGACTCGGCTGTCAGTGAGATGCCGCGATGCGAGGCGCAGAGCTCGAGCATCTCCTCCACGGTCGTCGTCGACGGGCCGAGCCTCGGCTCGGAGCCGTCGGGCCGCGGCACCACGAGCCAGTAGTCGATCCACGCCTGCGAACCGGTCGCCGACGGCAGGAACACCTCGTCGGCGATCTCGGCGAAGGAGATGCCGGCGCGGTCGGCCAATGGGTGCGACACGGGCAGCAGCGCCACGCGGCGCTCCTCGAGCACGGTGGTGCAGCGCAGGGTCGGGGGAGGATCGGGCTCGCGCACGAAGGCGAGATCGATGGCGCCGCTCAGCAGCTCGTCGAGCTGGCGCCCCCAGTCCAGATAGTGCATCTGCACGTCGACGCCGGGCAGCTCCGCCTCCGCGGCGCGCACGATGCGCTGCGTGTTCGCCCCGGCCCCCGTCGACATGAAGCCCACCCGCAGCACGCGACGACTGCGCGAGGCGGTCTCCGCCCAGGCCGCGATCGCGTCGGCCTCCGCGACCGCGGCCCGCGCGAGCGGCACGAGCCCAGCGCCCTGCTCGGTCAGCCGCACCGAGCGCGAGGTGCGCTCGAACAGCTGCACCCCGAGCGTCGACTCCAGCTGGCGAATCTGCTGGCTCAGCGCCGGGCTCGTCACGTGCAGCCGCTCGGCGGCGCGCCGGAAGTGCTGCTCGTCGGCGAGCGCGAGAAAGTAGCGGAGTACGCGCGGGTTGATGTCCATGGGCGCAGCTTCGTCGATCGGGGCTTCGAGGGTCCCTCACATCATAGAACGACGGCGGGCCGGGGGGAGACGCCCCCGGCCCGCCGCCGTCCCGCGCGGATCTCAGGCCGTGATGAGCCCCGACTCGGCCGCGCGCAGCTGCAGCGCGAGGATGCGCGCCTGCTGCCGCACGAGGATGAGGTTGCCGCCCATCACCCAGAGGCCCGGCTGGCCGGTGGGGCGCCAGACGCCGCGGATCTCATCGCCCTCGTCGACGCCCCAGACGTCGACGCAGCGCTCGCGCGCCGCCTCGCCGAAGAGCTCGCCGACGACCTCGCGCACATTGCCGTAGCCGGTGGCGAAGATCACGGTGTCGGCGTCCTCCGCCGTGCCGTCGGTGTACTCGACGCCGGTCGGGGTGAAGCGCGCCACCTCGACGCCCGGGCGCATCCGGACGCGGCCGTCGATGATCGCGTCGGCGGCGCCGACGTTGATGTAGTAGCCGCCGCCGCGCCGGTAGAAGAGCTCCTGGATGCCCGTCGGGTTGAACTGGAAGCCCGCCGCCTTCAGCCCCGCGATCATCTCCGCATCGCGGCGCTGGATCTCCGGGAAGGCCAGCTCGCCGTGCAGCTGGAAGAGCACCGGCAAGGGGAACGAGCTCGCGAGCAGGTCGCCGTGCCTGACGTTCGCGCCCTCCCCGTACATGCCCTCGAAGAGCACGTCGAACATGTGCTTGCTCGTCGCCACCTGCGTCGCGGAGCGCTGCACCATCGTCACCGGCACGCCGTGCTCGGCGAGGTCGTGAGCGATGTCGTGCGCGCTGTTGGAGGCGCCGACGATGATCACCTTCTGACCGCGGAAATCGGCGCCGTCGGCGAACTCGCTCGAGTGCATCACCCGGCCGCCGAAGGCGGCCCGATCCGCGATCTCCGGGGTCTTCGGCCGCCCGCTCACCCCCGTCGCGAGCACGACGTGACGCGGGTGGAGCGTTCGCCTCTCGCCGTCCCGGGCGACCTCGACCGTCCAGCCGCCCGAGGCCTCGTCGTACTCGGCGCCGTCGAACTCGGTGCCCGTCCAGACGTTGAGCTCGAGCACCGAGGCGTAGCTCTCGAGCCAGTCGCCGAATTTGTCCTTCGGCATGAACGTCGGCCATGTCGAGGGGAAGGGCAGGAAGGGCATGTGATCCGAGTGCACCGGGTCGTGCAGCACGAGGGAGCGGTAGCGCTTCCGCCAGTTGTCGCCGATGCGCGCGTTGCGCTCGAGCACGAGCGCCGAGACGCCGATCTGCTTCAGCTCGGCGGCGAGCGCGAGTCCGCTCTGGCCGCCGCCCACGATGACGACCGCGGGATCCGCATCCGCGAACTCGATCTCGCGCGTGCGGCGGTCGAGCCAGTTCTCCTGCTCGCGGCGACCCCCGTGCACGACGCCGTGCGGGCGGTTCGCGCCCTCCGTCGGTTCGTGCCCGGCGAGGGCCTCGAGCCGCGCGAAGAAGGTCCAGGCCTCGAAGTCGCCGCCTTCGGCCGGGTTCAGGCGCACGACGGCGCTGCCGCTGCCGAGGCGGTTCTCGAAGGTGAGGATGGCCTGCACCCAGGCGCCCGGAACCGCGAGGGGCTCGTACGTCGGATCGATCGCGAGGCGCAGCGCCCCGATGTGCGTCATGCGCGGGGCCAGGTGGTCGACGATCGCCTCGCGGCCGTGCACGGTCTGCAGCTCCCACTGCGAGACGAGCATGTCGCGCCACCAGCCGTCCTCGGCGAAGAGCGCGCCCGCGGCGGCGGCATCGGAGGCGGCGAAGGCCGCGTTGAACGCCGCGATCCACTGCTCGGCCGCCGCGCGCGCGTCGACCCGCTGCTCGGTCTGCCCGGTCTGCTCGGTCATGCCGTGGTCCCTCCGTCCGCCGTGATCACGGCGCCGTTGATGAATGAGGCCTCGTCGGACATCAGCCACGCCACGAGCGCGGCCATCTCCTCCGGAGTGCCGTAGCGGCCGAGCGGGATGCCCGCGATGAGCATCTGCTGCACGGCCTGCGCGTCGTCCGGGTTCCACTGCTCCTCGAGGCTCGCGATCATGCGGGTGTCGATCTGCCCGGGGGCGATCGCGTTGACGCGCACACCGCGCGGGCCCGCCTCGAGGGCCGCGGTGCGGGTGAGGCCGATGACGGCGTGCTTGCTCGCGACGTAGGCCGACAGCCGCGGCACGCCCTCGAGGCCGGCCTGGCTGGCCGTGTTCACGATGGTGCCGCTGCCCTGCGCGTAGAGGTGGGGCAGCACGGCGCGCATGCCGAGGTAGACGCCGCGGGCGTTGACCGTGAGCACGCGGTCGAAGTCGGCCGGATCGCTCTCCTCGATCGCGACGGCGCGACCCTCGATGCCGGCGTTGTTGTGCAGGTGGTCGATGCGGCCGAAGCGCTCGAGCGTCGCCTGCACGTAGGCCTCAGCGCCTTCCGCGGTCGACACGTCGGCGGCGACGGCGAGCACCTGCTCGCCGAGTTCGGCGGCGAGGGCGTCGACGGGAGCCGCGTCGCGGTCGACCGCGGCGACGGCGTAGCCGCGAGCGACGAGCGCGCGCACGACGGCGGCTCCGATGCCGCCGCCCGCGCCGGTCACGATCGCGACGGGATTGGTGGGGTTGCCCATGGGGTTCCCTTTCTTCTCTTCTCGGGGGTGGATCACTGGTCGATGTAGCCGCCGTCGACGTTCAGCAGGTGGCCCGTGACGAACGAGGCCTCCTCGGAGGCCAGGTAGGCGACGGCCCCCGCGACGTCGAGCGGCGTGGCGGTGCGCCCGAGCGGGTGCTGGGCGGCCATGCCCTCCCACTGGGCGTCGTCGTCGAGCGACGCCGCGGTGAAGCCGACCCGCGAGAAGCTCGGGCCGACGGCGTTCACGCGGATGCCGTGCGCGCCGTACTCGACGGCCGCGGCGCGCGTGAGTCCGAGCACGCCGTGCTTCGAGGCGACGTAGGCGCCGATCGTCGGCATCGCGATGGTGCTCATGATCGACGCGGTGTTCACGATCGCGCCTCCCGTGCCCTGGGCGACCATGGCGGCGAGTTCGGCGCGCATGCAGTAGAAGACGCTCGAGAGGTTGATGTCGAGCACCTGGTGCCAGGTGTCGATCGGGTACTCGGCCAGCGGCACCATCGCCCCGCCGATGCCCGCGTTGTTCACCGCGACGTCGAGCTGGCCGTAGACCTCGACGATTTCGCCGACCAGCGCGGCGACCGCGTCGGCGTCGGTGAGGTCGACGATGTAGGCGTCGGCCTTCCCGCCCGCGGCGGTCACCCGATCGACCGTCTCCTGGGCTGCCGCCGCATTGACGTCGACCACCGCGACCCGGGCTCCCTCGTCCGCGAGCAGGAGGCTGATCTCCCGGCCGAAGCCTCCGCCTCCGCCCGTGACGAGGGCCGTCTTGTTCTCGAACCTGGGACTGCGCATGAGTGCTCCTTTGCTGTATCGCAGGATCCGGGCACGCCCGGATCGAGGTGCGGGGCGGGCGCCTCGCGCCCGCCTGCCGATACCACTATGCGGCAGTCCGGGCGGCGAGAACCAGTTCCCTTTTCGCGTCGATTGGTAAGCGCTGCTTATCGATCTCCGGTCGTTCCGGGTGTTCCCCGCCCGCCCGCCTTCGGCGCAATAGGGCAGTAGTCGCGGGTGCGAGGTGATCGCACCCGCGACTACTGCCCTATTGCGGAGGGGGAGCGACGCGGCCGTGGAGGAGATATCGTGCTACAGTGATGAAGTAAGGTTCGCCTTACTAAGATCGCATGTTGATTTCGGAGGCAGAACCCCATGCTCGCCACGCTGCTCATCGGCCTGCGCGAGGGCCTCGAGGCGGCGCTGGTGGTCGGCGTGCTGCTCGCCTACGTCAGAAAGACCGGTCGCCCCGACGCGGCCCGCAAGATCTGGCTGGGCGTCGCCGCCGCGATCCTGCTCTCCCTCGTGCTGGGGGCCGTGCTCACCTTCGGGGCCTACGGGCTGTCGTTCACTGCGCAGGAGGCGATCGGCGGCATCCTCTCGATCGTCGCGGTCGCCATGGTGACCTGGATGGTGTTCTGGATGCTGCGCATGTCGCGCGGCATCGGCGACGAGCTGCGGGGCCAGGTGGATCGCGCGCTCAGCGGTGCGGGCACCGGCTGGGGCCTCGCGGCGATCGGCTTCGTCTCCGTCGCGCGCGAGGGCATCGAGACCGCCCTCTTCATCTGGGCCACGACCCGGGCGAGCGACGTCTCGCCGCTCCTCGGCTTCCTCTCCGCGGTCTCGGGCATCCTCGTGGCGATCGGGCTCGGCTGGCTGCTCTTCCGCGGCCTGGTGCGCGTCGACCTCGCGGTCTTCTTCCGCTGGTCCGGCGTGCTGCTCATCGTCTTCGCGGCCGGCGTGCTCGCCTACGCGATCCACGATCTGCAGGAGGCGGGCTTCCTCCCCGGCCCCTTCGCGGCCGCCCCCGCGGGCGCGGGCGCCTTCGCCGCGAGCTGGTACGGCGAGGCGGCCTGGGCCTTCCGCATCCCCCACATCATCCCGCCCGACGGCGTCGCCGGAGTGCTGCTCAAGGGCACCATCGGCTTCTCGCCCGAGATGACGAAGCTCGAGGTGATCGCCTGGGCGCTCTACCTCGCCATCACGCTGCCGCTGTTCCTCGCGAAATCCTCCGCGAGGCGGCTCGCGCATCGAACGCAAGGAAAGGAAGACACGAAGTGACCACCAGAATCCCCCACCGTCTCGCCGCCTCCGCCGGCCTCGCCGCGGTCGCGCTCGCACTCACCGGCTGCGTGCCGAACGCCGGCGCGGGCGCCCAGGCCATCGCCGTCACCGCCTCCGACGACGGCTGCTCCGTGGAGACCGCGCAGGCCACGAGCGGCACCATCACCTTCACCGTGCAGAACGACGGTACGAAGGTCAACGAGTTCTACGTGCTCGGCGGCAACGGGCTCACGATCATCGGAGAGGTCGAGAACATCGCGCCGGGATCCTCCCGCGATCTCACCGTGCAGGTCGGCCCGGGCGACTACTTCACCGAGTGCAAGCCCGGCATGATCGGGGCCGGCATCGGCACCGCGGCCTTCGCCGTGAGCGGCGACGAACTCAGCGCCTCGCCCGAGACCGAGGCGGTCGTGGCGCAGTACGTGGCTTACGTCAAGACGCAGACCGAGGAGCTCGTGCCCCTCGTCGAGGAGTTCGTGGCGGCCTACAAGGCGGGCGACGACGAGCTCGCGAAGCAGCTCTTCCCGCTCGCGCGCGTGAACTACGAGCGCATCGAGCCCACCGCCGAGCAGTTCGGCGACCTCGACCCGAGGATCGACTACCGCAAGCCGGGCGCCGACGAGGAGGGGCTCGACTTCACCGGCTTCCACCGCATCGAGATGGACCTCTGGAACGAGGCCGCCGTCGCGAACGGCGACTACCCGGGCGACCCCGACCTCGTGCCGTTGACCCCGGAGGAGCGCGCCGAGCTCGGCGACCAACTCGTGGCCGACGTGACCGAGCTGAAGGAGAAGGTCGCCGCGCCCGACTTCTCGCTCACGCTCGCCGACATCACCGAGGGCGCGAAGGGTCTGCTCGACGAGGTCGCCGCCCCCGACGGCAAGCTGCCCGGCGAGGAGAACGAGTTCGCGCACACCGATCTCTACGACTTCACCGCGAACGTCGAGGGCTCCTACGTCGCCTTCGACACGGTGCGCGGCCTCGCGACGGCCAACGGCGTGGAAGATCTCGTCGCCGAGCTCGACACCCGCTTCGCCGACATGTTCGCGCTGCTCGACACCTACGGCTCGTACGACGCCGGCTTCGTCTTCTACGACACGGTCGACGAGTCGGCGCGGGCCGGGCTCGCCGCGAAGCTGAACGCCCTCTCCGAGTCGATGTCGAAGCTCACGGCCGCAGTGGTGACAGACTGAGCGCATGACGGAGAACGCCCCGCAGGCCGAGGGCCGCGAGGAGGCCGGGGGATCCGCGACGGATCCCCTGCGCCCCTCGCGGCGCGGGCTGCTCGGCATGGTCGGGGCCGGCATCGCCGGAGCCGCGGTCGGGCTCGCGGGCGGCGCCGCGATCGCCGGAGCCGCCTCGAACGGGGGCGGATCCGCACCGCGCTCCGGCGAAGTCCCCTTCCACGGCGAGCATCAGGCCGGCATCGTCACCCCGGCGCAGGATCGGCTGCACTTCGCCGCCTTCACGATGGTGGCCGGAACGGGCCGCGACGACCTCGTCTCGCTGCTGCGCGACTGGACGGCGGCCGCCGAGGCGCTGGCCCGGGGCCGCGAGATCGGCACCGGCGTGGAGCCCGCGAACCCGCTGCTGCCGCCCGACGACACGGGGGAGGCGACGGGGCTGGGCGCCGGCCGGCTGACGCTGACCTTCGGACTCGGCCGCGAGCTGTTCACCGGGGCGGACGGCGCCGGAGACCCGTACGGGATCCGCGCCCGGCTGCCCGCCGCCCTCCAACCGCTGCCCTCATTCGCATTCGACCTGCTCGAGGCGGGGGCGAGCGGCGGGGAGCTGTGCGTGCAGGCGTGCGCCGACGATCCCCAGGTCGCGGTGCACGCGATCCGCAATCTGACGCGCATCGCGATGGGTCGCGCGCATCTGAAGTGGAGCCAGCTCGGCTTCGGGCGCACCGCCTCGACCTCGCGCGAACAGGACACCCCGCGCAACCTCTTCGGCTTCAAGGACGGCACCGCGAACATCATGTCCGACGAGGCCGCCGCACTCGCCGACCACGTCTGGGTGGGCTCCGAGGGCCCCGAGTGGCTGCGCGGCGGCAGCTACCTCGTCGCGCGCAAGATCCTCATGACGATCGAGACATGGGATCGCGCCTCGCTCGGGGAGCAGCAGGCCATCATCGGCCGGACGAAGCGCGAGGGCGGCCCGCTCTCGGGCGGCGGCGAGTTCGACGCGCCCGATTTCGCGGCCGTCGCGTCGGGCGGATCGGCCCCCGCCATCGACCCGGCCGCCCACGTGCGGCTCGCCCACCCCGACAACAACGGCGGCGTGCGCATGCTGCGGCGCGGCTACAACTACGTCGACGGCTCGAACGCCCTCGGCCAGCTCGGGGCCGGGCTCTTCTTCATCAGCTTCCAGCGCGATCCCGAGATCTTCGTGCGCGTGCAGAACTCGCTGAAGCCCGACCTCATGAACGAGTACATCCGGCACGTCGGCTCGGGGCTGTGGGCGGTGCCCGGGGGCGTCTCGCGCGGCGAGTTCCTCGCCCAGGCCCTCTTCGACTAGCCGAGGCCGGGCCTGCGCTGAGGGTCGTGCTCTGCGCTGCCGCGCTCTGTTCCGCTCTGCCGCGCTCGAATTCCACCCAATCCCCGTCGAAAGACGACGATGCATCCGGGATTCTTCGTATCCGCCCGCGCTTTTCGTATCCGCTCGGCGGGGCGTGGGGCGCGGGGCGCGGGGCGCAGGTGCGCGGAGGCGGAGGGGACGCCGCGCCCTCAGCGCTCGCGCAGCGGCATCACGATGCCGACGCCCGAGACCGGGTGCGCGATCACCTCGACCCGCGTGCGGTAGACCTCGCTCACGATGTCGACGGTGAGCACCCGCTCGGGCGCGTCGCAGCTGACGAGGCGCCCCTCGCGCAGCAGCGCGATGCGATCGGCGTAGGCGCCCGCGAGGTTGAGATCGTGCAGCACGACGAGCACGGCGTCGCCCGCCCGGGCGCGCTCGCGGGCGAGGCTCAGCACCGCCTCCTGGTGGCCGAGGTCGAGCGCCGCGGTGGGCTCGTCGAGCATGAGCACGCCGGTGCGGCCGGCCATGACGCGGGCGAAGGCGACGCGGGCGCGCTCGCCGCCGGAGAGCGAGGGCACGCGGCGGTTGCCGAGATGCCCGATGTCCGCCGCGGCGATGGCCTCGGCGATCGCCTCGTTGTCGTCGTCCTCGAAGGGGGTGCGCCGCCACGGCGACCGTCCCATCTCGACCACCTGGTGCACGGTGAAGGGGAAGAGCAGCTGGTTGTCCTGCAGCAGCACGCTGCGCCGCCGGGCGAGATCGGCGAGCGACCAGTCGCCGATGTCGCGGCCGTCGAAGCGCACGCTGCCGCTGTCCGGTCGCATATCGCCCGAGAGCAGGCTGAGCAGCGTCGACTTGCCGGCGCCGTTCGGGCCGAGGAGCGCGAGCACCTCGCCCGCCCGCACCTCGAGCGAGACGTCGTCGAGCAGCGACTTCGAGCCGCGCACCACGCCGACCCCCTCCGCGGCGAGCACGACCTCCCCGGCCGCGGCGCGGTGCGGCGCGTGGAAGCCGCGGGCCGCCATCAGCCCCACCCCCCGCTGCGCTTGCGCGTGCGCCGCAGCAGCCAGAAGAAGAAGGGTCCGCCGACGAGCGCGGTGAGCATGCCGATCGGCAGGTCGGCGTTCGGCACGGCGGTGCGGGCGGCGAGATCCGCCACCGTCATCAGCAGGGCGCCGCCGAGCGCCGACGCGGTGACGAGGGGCAGGTGCGCGGGGCCCAGGATCATGCGCATGAGATGCGGGATCACCAGGCCGACGAAGGCGATGATGCCGGCGAAGGCCACGGCCGCGCCGGTGAGCAGGGCCACGACGAAGATCATCGCGATCCGCAGCAGCTCGACGTTGACGCCCAGATGGCGGGCATTGCGCTCGCCGAGGGAGAGCAGGTCGAGCTTGCGCGCGGCGAAGTAGGCGGCGAGCAGGCCGACCGCGATGACGGGCACGATGATGAGCACCTGGTGCCAGCGGCTGCCCGCCAGGCTGCCGAGCTGCCAGAACACGATCTGCTCGCGCGCCTGGGTATCGCCGAGGAAGGTGAGCAGGGCGATCGCGGCGCCGGCGATGGCGTTCACGGCGATGCCGGTGAGCACGAGGGTGACGACCTCGGTCTTGCCGTCGGCGCGGCTCATGCCGTAGACGATGAGGGTCGCGACGAGGCCGGCCAGGAAGGCGAAGGCGGCGATGGTCCACTCGCCGAAGACGGTGAAGCCGAAGACGATCGCGAGGCTCGCGCCCACGGCCGCGCCCGAGGAGATGCCGATGACGCCGGGCTCGGCGAGCGGGTTGCCGAAGATCGCCTGCATGATGAGGCCGGCCACGGCGAGACCGGCGCCGACGAGCGCGGCCATCGCCACGCGGGGGAAGCGGATCGCCCACAGGGTCTGGTCGCCGGCCGGATGGGCGGGCAGGGGCAGCCAGTCGATGCCGATGCGGTGCAGCAGCGAGCCCAGCACCTCCTGCGGCGGGATGCCGAGCTGGCCGGTGCCCGCGGAGACCACGACGGCGGCGATGAGCGCCACTGCGAGGGTGGTGAACAGCCCGGCCTTGAGCGCGGCGTGGCGCGAGGCCGCTGCCGTGGTGGTGGAGTTCATGCGCGCTGGGGCTGCTTTCTGCGCCGTCGATGCGGTTCGAGGTCGTTGGCGGTCGTTCGATGACGTTCGATGCTGGAGGATCGCTGAGGATGCCCAGCAGTCCAACCATTCATCATACCTTTGTTGGGCTAAGCTGAGTTGGGTTATTCGTCAGACGAAAGGACATCGCGGCGCATGACGAGGATACGGGGACGCGGCGCCGGGCTGCTGGCGGTCGTGGTGGCGATCGGCGTGGCGCTGACCGGCTGCGCGTCGGGCGGCGGCCACGCGGACTCCGCTCCCGCCGCGGCGATCGAGCTGCCTCCCCTCTCAGGGCTCGCGCCGCTCGACGACCCTCGAGGCTACGAGGGGCCGAGCACGGCGCTCATCGGCGGGCCGAGCATCGCGCCGCTCGCGCCCGCGCCCGAGGTCGAGCTCCCCGTCACGGTCGTGTCGAAGGATCCGGGAGGCGATCGCGAGGTCGTCGTGGACGACGCCTCGCGCGTGATCGCGCTGTCGCTGAGCGGATCGGTGGGCGAGCTCGTCTACGCGCTCGGCCTCTCCGATCTGCTCGTCGGCCGCGACGTCTCGACGAACTTCCCCGGGGCCGAGGACCTGCCGGTGGTCACCCGCGACGGCCACTCCTTCGACGCGGAGGGGGCGCTGGCGCTCAATCCGACGCTCGTCATCACCGACGGCAGCATCGGCCCGACCGACGTCGTGCTGCAGCTCGCCGACGCCGGGGTCGCCGTCGTCACGGTGGATCGCGCGATCGACGCCGAGTCGAGCTACGCGACCATGCAGCAGGTCGCCGATGCGCTCGGCGTGGGCGAGGCCGCGCCCGCGCTCGTCGACACCCTGCGCCAGGCCATCGTCGACAAGGAGGCGGAGGTCGCCGAGCTTCTGCCCGAGGAGGCGAAGCGGCCCCGCGTCGCCTTCCTCTACGTGCGCGGCACCGCGGGGGTCTTCTACCTCTTCGGCGAGGGCAGCGGCGTCGACAGCCTGATCCGCTCGATCGGCGCGGTGGACGTCGCCGCCGAGATCGGCTGGGTCGGGGAGAAGCCGATGACCGAGGAAGCGCTCGTGGCGATGAACCCCGACATCATCCTCGTCATGACCAAGGGGCTCGAGAGCGCCGGCGGCGTCGACGGCCTGCTGGCGGCGCGTCCGAGCATCGCACTCACGACCGCGGGTCAGCACCGGCGCATCATCGACGTCGACGACTCCGTGCTCTTCGCGGGCGGCACCCGCATCCCCGACGTCATCGACGGCCTCGCCCGGGCGATCTACGCTCCCGATTCGCTGTCGTCGGAGTCGCCGTCCGCGTGAGCGCCCGGGGCGGATCGCGGATCGCGGATCCGCCTGCCGAACGCACAGCGGGGCGCGTGTAGTCTGTGGGAAGTCCGCTCCAGGGGTAGGGGCGGCGGTGTCTGGAAGGCGGAGGTGCGCATGGCGCGAGAGCAGGGGGAACGACGCTCCGCGACCGACCTGCCCCGTGATCGCTTCGATGTGCCCCGCCAGTCCGGGCGGGTGGGCGTCCACCGCATCGCCGGGCGCGTGCGACGCGGCTGGCGCTACGTGCTCGCCGGCGCCATCGCGACCGCCGTGCTGCTCGCCGGCGGCATCGTCTGGGCCAACTCCGTCGGTGGCGGCACGAACGAGCCGGTCGCCCAGGGTCCGGCCCAGCCCCAGGACTCGCGGGTGACCCCCGAGCTCGACCCCTCGGCGTCGGTCGCGGTGCTCAACGGCACCCCGACCCCGAACCTCGCGGCCGGCGTCGATCAGGTGATCACGCAGAACGGCTGGGGCGCGATCGCCTTCTCCGACGACGCGGCCTCGCGCGACGTGCAGATCTCGGCCGTGTTCTACGCCGTGCCGGAGGACGAGGCCGCTGCGGCGGGGCTCGCAGCGCAGCTCGGCGGCGTGTCGACCTATCAGAGCGACGGCTACGGGGAGTACGGCGTGCGCCTCGTGGTGCTGCTCGGCGCCGACTACGGCGGCCCCGGCAAGGATGAGGCCGCGGCGATCACCGCGGCGCTCGCCGGCTCCCCCGAGACCGCCGGGGAGTCCGAGGCTTCGACGGAGTAGACGCCCCCGCCGTCTCGCGGCGCCGAGGCCCGCGCCGCCGCGAGGCGAGCGCCGCCTCCCCGGGGGCGGGATCCGCCGACCTCCGTTCGTCGACCCCGTTCGTCCATCCCCGTTCGCGCTCCCGCTTCGCCTTCCCGCTTCGCGACCGCGGTTTCGCGGTCCCTGTTCGCCGCAAGCGAGCACCGGCGCGACGACCCGGCTTGCACTCTCCAGTGGCGAGTGCCAAAATTGAGCTAGCAGTCGGTATACCTGAGTGCTAGGAACTCATGCTCGGCGCCGCACCCGGTCGCCACCGAAGAACGCCCAGGAAGGGACGATTACATGGCAAAGATCATTGCGTTTGACGAGGAAGCCCGCCGTGGCCTCGAGCGGGGTCTGAACACCCTCGCCGATGCCGTGAAGGTGACGCTCGGCCCGCGCGGCCGCAACGTCGTGCTCGAGAAGAAGTGGGGCGCCCCCACGATCACCAACGACGGCGTGTCGATCGCCAAGGAGATCGAGCTCGAGGAGCCCTTCGAGAAGATCGGCGCCGAGCTCGTCAAGGAGGTCGCCAAGAAGACCGACGACGTCGCCGGTGACGGCACCACCACCGCGACCGTGCTCGCCCAGGCGCTCGTGCGCGAGGGCCTGCGCAACGTGGCGGCGGGCAGTGATCCGATCGCGATCAAGAAGGGCATCGAGAAGGCCGTCGCGGCCGTCACCGAGAAGCTCCTCGAGAACGCCAAGGAGGTCGAGACCACCGAGCAGATCGCGGCGACCGCTTCGATCTCGGCGGCCGACGAGCAGATCGGCGCGCTCATCGCCGAGGCCATCGACAAGGTCGGCAAGGAGGGCGTCGTCACCGTCGAGGAGTCGAACACCTTCGGCACCGAGCTCGAGCTCACCGAGGGCATGCGTTTCGACAAGGGCTACCTCTCGGCGTACTTCGTCACCGACCCCGATCGCCAGGAGGCGGTCTTCGAGGATCCCTACATCCTCATCGTCAACAGCAAGGTCTCGAACATCAAGGATCTGCTGCCGGTCGTCGATCCGGTGATCCAGTCGGGCAAGCAGCTGCTCATCATCGCCGAGGACGTCGAGGGCGAGGCGCTCGCCACCCTCGTGCTCAACAAGATCCGCGGCATCTTCAAGTCGGCCGCCGTCAAGGCTCCGGGCTTCGGCGATCGCCGCAAGGCCATGCTGCAGGACATCGCGATCCTCACCGGCGGCACCGTCATCTCGGAGGAGGTGGGCCTCAAGCTCGAGAACGCCACCCTCGACATGCTCGGCACCGCGCGCAAGGTCATCATCACCAAGGATGAGACGACCATCGTGCAGGGCGGCGGCGAGGAGGAGCAGATCGCCGGCCGTGTGCAGCAGATCCGCCGCGAGATCGACACCACCGACAGCGACTACGATCGCGAGAAGCTGCAGGAGCGCCTTGCGAAGCTCGCCGGCGGCGTGGCCGTCATCAAGGCGGGCGCGGCCACCGAGGTCGAGCTCAAGGAGCGCAAGCACCGCATCGAGGACGCCGTGCGCAACGCGAAGGCGGCCGTGGAAGAGGGCGTGCTGCCCGGTGGCGGCGTGGCCCTGATCCAGGCCGGCAAGGACGCGTTCGCGTCGCTCGATCTCACGGGCGACGAGGCCGTGGGCGCCAGGATCGTCGAGGTCGCCATCGAGGCTCCGCTGCGCCAGATCGCGGCGAACGCCGGTCTCGAGCCGGGCGTCGTCGCCGATCGCGTGCGCAACCTGCCTCTCGGGCACGGCCTCAACGCCGCGACCGGGGAGTACGGCGACCTGGCCGCGCAGGGCATCCTCGACCCGGCCAAGGTGACCCGCTCGGCGCTGCAGAACGCCGCGTCGATCGCCGGCCTCTTCCTCACGACCGAGGCCGTCGTCGCCGACAAGCCCGAGCCCGCTGCGGCTCCGGCCGATCCCGGCGCCGGCATGGACTTCTAAGTCCTTCCTCCACGAAAGCGGGGTCGCACCTTCGGGTGCGGCCCCGCTTTCGTTTGCGCGGTCCGTTATATCGAGAGTCCGCGCGCCGCGGCCTCGCCAGCCCGGATACCGCCCTCCATGTACCCGCTCCACTGCGGGGAGGCCTCGGTTCCGGCGAAGTGGATGCGCCCGATGCTCTCTCGCAGGGCTGCGCCGCGTTCACTCAGCACTCCGGGAGGCATGAACGTCACCGGGCCGCCCCCGGTCCATTCCTCGGTGCCCCAATCCGTCTCATGGTAGTACTCGGGCGTTGCGGCCTCCGGCCCGAAGAGGCGCTCCAAGACCCCGAGCAGACGGGTGCGACGTTCGTGCTCGGGGCGGCTGAACCACTCGTCGTAGGCAGCCCCGCCGATGAAGCCGATCAGCGCGGCCAGCGAATCCTGCGGCTTGGTCCCATCGAAGACGAACGCCCCCGTCTCGTCGCAATCGGTGATCGCGCCCGAGTATCCGTTGCGCAGCCAGAAGGCCTCGCGGTACCTCACCTGTACCTTGACCATTCGCCCGAGGGGGGCGCGCTTGTTCAGCTCGCGCCGATCCAACGGCAGTGGCGGCTCGAAATGGATCCCCTGCACCGCGGCCGGTGGAGCCGCGATGATCACGTGCTCGGCCCGGAATGACCGATCCCCGCTGGTCACGGTCACCCCGAGGTCGTCCACGCGGATGCCGTCGACCGGAGCGCTGAGTCGAACCCGTGGAGACAGCTGCTCGGCGATGCGCCGGGAGATCTGGTCGGCGCCGCCGATCCACCACGCGTTCTGGGCTCCGCCGCGCGTGGCGAGCAGCATACCGAGGCCCTCGCATTGGGCGATGTAGTACACCCAGTACAGAAGCGAGACCTCCGAGCTGTCGGCTCCGAGTACCGCGTTCACCGCGAACCTCTGCAGTGCCCGGGCAGATGGATGGGCCGACCGGCCCTCCAACCAGGAGTGAACCGTCATGGCGTCGAGCTCGGCGGCTCTCGGATGCTCCCAGGGCGCGGCGAGGTCGATCTCCCGGCCGAGCGTCTCCAGCTCTTCAGCGAGTGCGCGGTAGTCGGTGGCGAACTCCGTGTCGTCGGGGAGCTCTTCCTCCGGAATCTCCACCACCTCGCCGCCGATGAGGAAGATGCCGGAGCCCGGCTTCACTGCGGGGGTCATCTCGAGTCCGAGTTCCCGTCCCAAGGCGATGAGTCGATGATGGGTCTCGCCGATGAACATGCCTCCGTAGTCGATCGGGCCTCCGGGGGCGTCTGCGGTCCAGGTGCGGCCACCGACTCGCTCTCTCGCCTCGAGCACCAGGACCCGTTTCCCTTGCCGCTGCAGGCTCCATGCAGCGGACATGCCCGAAATGCCCGCACCGACGATCACGATGTCGGCGCTCTCGCTGAAGGGCTGGGGATCGTTCGAAGAAGTTGTTGCGGGGGTCACTGCCGTGTCCTTCCTGTTGGTCTGAGTCGTGCGGAAAAGGGGCGAATCCTCGTGGCGCCGAGATCAGAGATCCCGAGTGAGCACGGATTGGCCGCCGTCGATGACGAGGCACTCCCCGGTGATGAACGTCGACTGTTCGGAGCAGAGGAAGAAGATCGCGTCGGCGATCTCTTCGGGGCGGGCGAATCGGCGCAGGATGTTGACGGAGACATCGTTGGGAGAGACTCCGGCCGCCTTCGCGTGCGGGCGGCTCATGTCGGTGTTCACCCAGCCCGGGAGGACCGCGTTCACCCGCACCCCGTAGAGCTCTCCGAGGTCGACGGCCGCGAATCTCGTGAATGCGGCGATCGCCGCCTTGGTCACCCCGTAGGGAGCGGTGTCGCGTTCGGCGACGATCGCGTTGACCGACGAGACGTTCACGATGCTGCCGCCGGTGCACTGCAGATGCGGCGCGGCCGCGGTCGTGGTGGCGATCGGACCGAGCAGATTGACGTCGATGGTGCGGCGCCAGGTCTCGTCGCTGATCTCCGGAACCGCCTGGGGCTCGGGCAGGACGCCGTGGCAGTTGACCAGTGCATCGATGCGGCCGGTGAGATCGATCACCGCTCGTACCGCTGCTCGTGCCTCTTCGGGCCGGGACAGGTCGGCGGAGACGCCGGCCGCGCGATCGCCCAGGCGCTGGGCGGCCTCGCCGACCGCCTCCTCGTTCGAGGCGCAGATCACGACACGGTATCCGCCGGAGAGGAAGCGTTCTGCCGTGGCGAATCCGATGCCGCGCGAGCCCCCGGTGATGAGCGCGACCCTGGGGTCCGACGCGGTCAATTCACCGGCTCCCGTGCCGTGACCTCTTGGACGAGTGCCCGATACCGCTCACCGTGTCGGCGGCGGACGATCAGGGCGAGTGCGACTCCGACGAGGTAGGAGAGCACGAGAGACGGCCCCAGAATCCATGCGGCGGTGATGCTTCCGACCAGCGAGGAGAAGTTGGCGAGCACGATCACGGCGATGGCGACGAAGGCCGCGGTGGCCGCGAGCGGTGCGACGACGGTGACCCAGGGGGAGGCGTCGATGCGATGCCGCCTGAAGGAGACGATGGTGGCGAAGCTGGTGAGGCCCATGAGCGCGACGAGCCCCAGGCTCGCCGTGCCCGAGAGCCAGGTGTAGACCTCCCCGACCGGGTCGAGGCCGAGCGGTACGAACACCAGGATGACGACGACGGAGAGCGCTGAAAGGAACAGCGAGGCGGCGGAGGGGGACCGGTGCTTCTCGCTCACGCGTCCCAGGAATGCGGGAAGGAGCTGGAACCCGGAGAGGGTGAAGAGATAGCGGGTGCCGACATTGTGGAATGCGAGAGCGCAGGCGAGGATGCTCGTGACGACGAGTGTCTGCATGAGTGTGAGGAACCAGGGAGCGATGAAAGACACCGCGAGGTTCAGCACCATGTTGTCGGGATCCTCATCGGCGAGGCTGACCGCGTTGTCGACGCCGACGCCGATCGCGGTGCACCAGGCGGAGAAGGCGTAGAACACGCCGATGGAGATCACTGCGATATAGGTGGCTCGGGGCACCGTTCGCTCCGGGTCGCGCGCCTCGTTGCGGAAGACGGCGGTCGCTTCGAAGCCGATGAAGCCGAGAATGGCGAAGAGCAGTCCGAGCGGGGCGCCGTCGGTGAACAGCCCGGTGGGATTGAACGGCGCCGCGCTCAAGCCGGATTCGCCGCCTTGGATGAGGATCGCGACGTTGAGGATCAGCACCACCAGCGCCTCCGCGATGAGGGCGACTGCGAGCACCTTCGCGCTGAGCTCGATGTCTCGGTAGCCCAGGAACGCGACGAAGAGCCAGGCCAGCAATGACCAGAGCCACCAGGGGGTGTCGATGCCGAAGAAGATGCCGAGGGCGTTCGACGTCTGCGCGCCGAGGAGCGTGTAGACGCCGACGAGGAGGATGAAATAGGAGAACAGGGAGAGCGTCGCGGCTCCGACTCCGGGGATGCGGCCCAAGCCCACGGCGATGTACGAGTAGAAGGCGCCGGCGTTGGGAACCCGAAGGCTCATCCGGGTGAAGCCCACCGCGAACAGTGCGAGGATGACGGCTGCGGCGATGAAGTAGAGCGGCGCCGTGGCGCTCTGGCTCGTCGAGAACACGATGGGGGTCACGGCCGCGGCGACCGTCAGGGGTGCGGCCGCGGCAACCACCATGAAGACGATCGATCCGACACCGAGGCCTCGCGCGAGCGTCGCCTCGGGTCGGCCATGCGGGCCTCCGTCGATCGGGGTGAAGGATTCAGTCGTTGGTATCTGATTCGTGGGCATGGCCTGCACGCACCTCCCGCTTTCTGCGTCGTTTCGTCGTCGATACGGCTGAGAACTCCCCTCGGGCCGATCGGTCACCGTGGCGGAGCCTGTCGTGCAGTCAAGCCGAAGGGAGAAGGGGGAGGGAAAGATTTGAAACTATATTTTGAATTGGCAGGCAAATTAAAATTTAATGCAGCAATCATCAGCCTGCCGGCTCTGTATGAGACATTCGGTAGCAGATGTCATCGAGGAGGATCCATGGCGACCCCGCGCAAGACCTATCTCCCCCGCGAGCGCGAACTCGACGATCTCGATGAACGGATTCTCTGGGAGCTCGTCGCCGACGGTCGCATCTCCAACCGCCAGCTCGCCGAGAAGCTCGGAGTCTCCCCGTCGACGACCCTGCTGAGAACCAACGCACTGCGGGAACGCGGGGTGCTGCGCTCATTCCATGCCCAGGTCGACTATGCGGCGCTCGGCCTTCCGCTGCAGGCGCTGGTGTTCGTCCGTCTTCGCACACACGCCAATATGGACCTCCGGGCGTATGCGCAGCGCGTGGTCCGTCTGGCCCCCGTGGTGAACGTCTTCTTCATGGGCGGAGCCGACGACTTCGTCATCCACGTCGTGTGCGCGAACAGCGACCATCTGCGCGACTTCGTCTCGACCAGTCTGAGCAAGAACGACGCGGTCATGTCCACGCAGACCCATGTGCTCTTCGACCACCTGTACGGGGCCCAGAACCTCGACGATCTGCAGGGGTGGGACGCGGTCCGCAGTCTCTGATCCGCCTCGCCGCGCGCCCCTCACCGCAGCCGCGGCAGCGGCACCGTGTCGTCGGATGCCGGCGCGAGCGGCAGCTCGACCCGGAAGGTCGCTCCGCCGCCGGGTGTCTCGTGCGCGCTCACGGAGCCGCGGTGCGCCTCTACGATCGACTTCACGATGGAGAGGCCGAGCCCCGAGCCGCCGGTCTCGCGGTTGCGGGACGTGTCGGCGCGCCAGAAGCGGTCGAAGATCTTCGAGCGCAGCTGCTCGGGGATGCCCTCGCCGTGGTCGATGATCTCGAACACGCCGACGCCCCGGGTCGGCGCCGACGAGACCGCGATCTCGACCGGGCTGCCCTCCGGGCTGTAGCGCAGCGCGTTGCCGAGCAGGTTCGTCATGACCTGCCGCACCTTGTGCTCGTCGCCGAGCACCTGCGGCTCGCCCGCGTCCTCGATCACCGAGAACTCGCGCTCCGGGTCCTGGGCGCGCATGTCGAGCGCGGCGTCGGCGGCGAACTGGTTGAGCGGCAGCGGGGCGAGCTCCAGCGGTCGCCGCTCGTCGAGCCTCGCGAGCGCCAGCAGATCCTCCACCAGCGATCCCATGCGGATCGCCTCCTTCTCGATGCGCTCCATCGCCATGCCGAGCTGCTCCTCGTCGTCCAGCGCGCCCAGGCGGTAGAGCTCGGCGTAGCCGCGCACCGAGACGAGCGGGGTGCGCAGCTCGTGGCCGGCGTCGCCGATGAAGCGCCGCATCTGCTCGATGGTGCGCGCGCGCTCCGAGAAGGAGTCGTCGATGTGGTCGAGCATCACGTTGAGCGACTCGCCCAGATGACCCACCTCGGTGTTCGGGCTCGAGACCATGATGCGCTTCGAGAAGTCGCCACGCGAGATCTCGAGCGCGGTGCGCTCCACCTCGGCGAGCGGCACGAAGGTATTCGTGACGAGGATCCGCGTGAGTGCCGCGCCGAGCAGCAGCACGGCGATGCCGAAGCCGCTGAAGATGACGATGAAGCGGGTCATCACCTGGTTCGTGACCGCGGTCGACGAGGCGATCACCAGGGTGCCGCCGGGCTGCCCGCCGCCCGCCATGATGGGGATCGCGATGGTGCGCCACTCGACGCCGTCCTTGCTCTGCAGCGAGAAGGCCTCGCCGCCCTGGGTGAGCGACCAGTCGGGGGTGATGGCCGGCACCGAGGGGGCGGTCCGGGTGCTCTCGCTGCGCTGGTTGTCGTAGAGCAGCGTGCCCTCGCGATCGAGCACCGCGATGTAGTACCTGCTGTCGGCGCCGCGCACGTCGTCGCTCGTGAGGGCGCCCGTGTTGGCCCCCGGGGCGAGCACGCTCGCGGGGTCGTTGCGCAGCTGGCGCAGCTCCGTGTCCTGCACCCCGATCAGCTGCGGGCGCAGGAACGACATGGTGCCGACGCCCGCGACGATGAGCCCGAGGGAGAGGATGAACACCGTCACCCCGGTGATCTTCGTGCGCAGGGTGATGTCGGCCCAGCGCTGCGCCCGGGTGCGGCGCTCCTCCGACTCGATCGCCTCCTCGTCGATCACATCCGGATCCGCCTGCTCCGGGGTGTAGGCCACGGCCGGCTACTTCGCGTCGGTCTTGAGCATGTAGCCGAAGCCGCGCTTCGTCTGGATCAGCGACTCCTCGGTGAGCGGATCGAGCTTGCGGCGCAGGTAGGAGATGTACGACTCGACGATGCCGGCGTCGCCGTTGAAGTCGTACTCCCACACGTGGTCGAGGATCTGCGCCTTCGACAGCACCCGGTTCGCGTTCTGCATCAGGTAGCGCAGCAGCTTGAACTCGGTCGGGCTGAGCTCGACGGGGGTACCGTTCACCTGCACCTCGTGCGTGTCCTGGTCGAGCACGACGGGGCCGGTCTCGAGCACGGCCTCCTCGTCCTCCTGGATCGTGCGGCGCAGGATCGCCTTGATGCGCGCGATGATCTCGTCGAGGCTGAACGGCTTCGTCACGTAGTCGTCGCCGCCGACGGTGAGTCCCATCACCTTGTCCTCGGTGTCGTCCTTCGCGGTGAGGAACAGGATCGGCGCGGTGTACCCGGCCGAGCGCAGGCGCTTCGTGACGCTGAAGCCGTTCATGTCGGGCAGCATGACGTCGAGGATGATGAGATCCGGCTCCTCCTCGAGCACGGCGGAGATGGTCTGCGCGCCGTTGGCGACCGCGCGCACGCCGAAGCCGGCGAAGCGCAGGCTGGTGCTCAGCAGCTCGCGGATGCTGGGCTCGTCGTCGACGATGAGGATCCGGGGGCCCTTGTTCTGTGCATTCATAGACCCCAGTCTCTGACAGTTCGCTATGAGTCTGCTGGACGTTTTGAGGTCGAGCGTGGGAAGCGGACGGGGGCAATGCGCATGAACGCACAGATTTGCGGGACGCTGCGTGGGGGAGGGGAAAGGGTCCGGCGAAACATGGCCGGGTCTGGCGGGAGCAATCAGCCGCGGCTCGCCGCGACTGATTGCGGATGGATTGTTTCGCCGGACCCTTTCCCCTTCCCCACGTGGCGAAACTCAGAGCTGGTCGGCGTCGAGGATCGTGTACGAGTACCCCTGCTCCGCGAGGAAGCGTTGGCGGTTCTGCGCGAAGTCCTGATCCACCGTGTCGCGGGTGACGAGGGTGTAGAACGAGGCCACCAGACCCTCGGACTTCGGGCGCAGCAGCCGCCCGAGGCGCTGCGCCTCCTCCTGCCGAGAGCCGAACGATCCCGAGATCTGGATCGCCACCGATGCGTCGGGCAGATCCACCGAGAAGTTCGCGACCTTCGACACGACGAGCAGCCGCTCCTCGCCCGCGCGGAACGCCCCGAACAGCCGCTCGCGCTCGTCGACCGGCGTCTGACCCGTGATGAGCGGGGCGCCGAGCGCCTCGGCCATCGACTCGAGCTGATCGATGTACTGGCCGATCACCAGCACGCTCTCCCCGGGGTGCTTCGCGATGATCCGCCGCCCCACGGTCTGCTTCGCCGCGGCGCTCGCCGCGATGCGGTAGCGCTCCTGATCCTCGGCCACCGAATAGTCGAAGCGCTCGCTCTCGGCGAGCTCGATGCGCACCTCGAAGCACTCCGCGGGGGCGATGAAGCCCTGCGCTTCGATCTCCTTCCACGGTGCGTCGTAGCGCTTCGGCCCGATGAGGCTGAACACGTCGCCCTCGCGCCCGTCCTCGCGCACGAGCGTCGCGGTGAGGCCGATGCGGCGGCGCGCCTGCAACTCGGCGGTGAGCTTGAAGACGGGTGCGGGCAGCAGATGCACCTCGTCGTAGACGATGAGGCCCCAGTCCTGGGCGTTGAGCAGCGAGAGGTGCGCGTACTCGCCCTTCCGGCGGCTCGTGAGGATCTGGTAGGTGGCGATGGTGACGGGCTTCACCTCCTTCACCTGCCCCGAGTACTCGCCGATCTCCTCCTCGGTGAGGGTCGTGCGGCGGATCAGCTCGTCGCGCCACTGGCGCGCCGAGACGGTGTTGGTGACGAGGATCAGGGTCTTCGCGCCGACGGCCGCCATCGCGCCCGCCCCGACGATCGTCTTGCCCGCACCGCAGGGGAGCACTACGACGCCGGATCCGCCCTCGGCGAAGCGATCGACGGCCTGGCGCTGGTAGTCGCGCAGGTGCCAGTCGCCCTCCGCGAGCTCGATGTCGAGGGGCTCGCCCGGAGTGTAGCCCGCGAGATCCTCGGCGGGCCAGCCGCGCGCCACGAGCTCCTGCTTGAGCTGGCCGCGCGCCCAGGGTTCGACGGCGTAGGAGTGCTCGTCGATCCGGCCGCCGAGCAGCGGGGCGATCCGCTTCGCGCTCGCGACCTCGCGCAGGATCGGCGGCTCATCGCTGCGCAGCACGAGCTCCCCGCCGGTGGCGTCGGCGCCCTCGGCGCCCCGCCGCTCGATCGTGAGCCGCCCGTAGCGCCGCATGGTCTCGGCGATCTCGGCCGACACGCCGGCCGGAACGGGGAACTTCGCGAAGCGGTCGAGGGTCGCCGTGATCTCCTCCGCGGTGTGCCCGGCGGCGCGTGCGTTCCAGAGGCCCAGCCGGGTCACGCGATAGGTGTGGATGTGCTCGGGCGCGCGTTCGAGCTCGGCGAAGACGGCGATCGCATGGCGCGCCTCCTCGGCGTCGGGGTGCGCGACCTCCAGCAGAATGGTGTGGTCGCTCTGCACGATCAGCGGCCCGAGAGTCATAACCCTCTATTTTACGCGATCCGCGAGCAGCGCCCGCACTCGCCTCGGTTTCGTGCGCGGGTCGCCCGCGATGGGTCGCGTTCGGGCGTCCGGGCATGCCCCGGATACCGATTCTCGACCCATTGCCGGGGGAGAGAGGGGAAGATGGAGAAGGGGGGAGGAGAAGGGGACTCAGGCGGCCTCGACCGCGACGATCGCCGAGAGCGGCAGCGTGCGCTGCACCCCGGCCTGCTCGTCGGTCGCGCGCAGGCGCCCGGAGGTGATCGCGACGGGCAGCAGGGTGAAGCTGCGCTCCTGACCTGCAGCGGCCGCGGTGACGCGCACCGCGGTGCGATCGCGGATGGCGAGTTCGAGACGCCGGCTCAGCTCCCCCGAACCGGGGGCGGATCGCGCCGCCTCGTACACGAGCTCGGCCAAGGCGTCGAGATCGTCGGAGCCGACGGATCCGCCGTCCTCCGCGAGGGGGGCTTCGTCGGGGGCGTCGGGGGCGTCGGGTGAGTCGGCCCTCCCGAATACCGGCGGGCCGGCGGGTGCGGCGACTCCCGTGCCGTGCGTGCGCTGAAGATCTCGGAGTAGGTAGTCGAGCGGCTGCGGGATGCCCGTGAGGGAGAGGCGTTCGAGCAGCTCGCGGATCCGCTCGGTGCTGCCGCCGTGCCGCAGCGCTCGCCGCAGCGATGCGGGTGTGAGCCGCAGGGTGACAGCCACGCCCCACTGCTCGGCCTCGCCGATCTCGGCGAGCGAGCGCTCGTCGGCGGGCGGCAGCGGGCCGGGCACGATGAGGCTGAGGTCAGGCTGCAGGTAGACCCCGGTGGCGATGGGCGGGAAGCCCTCCTCCGCCAGGGCCCGTGCGGAGGCCCCGTCGCCGTCGAGCAGCGCCTGGGCGGGCGGCGAGAGCCTGCCCCCGACCGTGAGCCCCAGCTCTTCGGCGGTCGCGGCGAACGCCTGTGCCGCGGCGAGCGAGGCCTGGGGCAGCAGGGGGTATTGGAGGGGCAGCACCGTCTCGGCGGCACGGGCGAGATCGCCGTCGCTGAGCGCGAGCGCACCGCGCAGCGGGGCGTCGACGGTCGAGGCCGCGGCTGCCGCGAG
>CALMSE010000177.1 GCA_937872275.1 uncultured Leucobacter sp.
CGCGGCGGGCGATCAGCTGCGCGTACTGCGCGCCGAAGTCGACGACGAGCACCGGGCGGTGCGCTGGGGTGGCGGTCATTTGCGGCCTTCCGTGGAGGGTGCGTGAGCGGACGACTGAGGATCGACGCCGGCGGATCCGGCGGGCGCGGGCCCGGCGGGCGCGGGGGCGGCGCTCGCCGATCCTGCGCCGTCATGGGAATCGAGGAACGCCGTGACCTCGCGGTGGACGCGGACCTCGAGGACGAAGGAGAGCAGCGGGATCACGCCGCCGAGCGCCAGCACGAGGAAGCGCACGAAGCGCCACCGCATCGGGCTCCACAGCATGAAGTTCGAGATGAGGTAGATCACGTAGAACCAGCCGTGGGCGATGAGGATCGCCCGGAACAGGTCGAAGCCCTCGGGCTGGTAGTCCGCCGACACCCCCTCCGCGGCGAGCGGCTCGAACTTCGCGAAGCCCTCGGGGGTGAAGAGGAAGAGCTGCACGTTGAAGGCGTACTTCATGACCATCACCGCGCACAGCAGCAGCAGCATCACGCCGGTGATCATCGAGGTGACCCTGTAGATGCTGAGCGCCCTGCGGATGCGCGGATAATCGGCTGGTTTGGGCTGCAGGACCATGCTCCCCATTCTATTCCGCGGCGGCTGCGAGGCCGCCCCGAGGCGGCGCGCCGATTCGGGCCGGATCCCGGCCTAGGCCTCGGCCCCGGTTGCGGCGTCGGCGGCGATCAGCAGCTTCAGCTCGTGCTCCTTCTCCCACGCGTCGCGGGCGAGGCGGTACCACAGGTACACCGCGAAGCCGGCGAACACGACCCACTCGACGGCGTAGAAGAGGTTGAGCCAGTTGATGCTCTCCATGGGCAGCGGCGGCACGGAGTCGATCGCCTCGAGACCGGCCCCCGCGAGCGCCGCCTCGTCGAACGGATCGCCCGGATGCAGAACGAGGTAGCCCCCGTAGGCGGGGCCGTCGAAGGGCGCCCACAGGTTGACGAGCTGGGGCACCGACATCGTCGTGATGCGGGTGGGATCCTCTCCCGTCTGAGAGATGGTGGCGCCGTCGCTCGGCATGTAGCGCCCCTCGGCGGCGAGCGCCGCGCCGGTCAGGGCGGGATCCCCCTCGATCGCGGCGAGCGCGCGCTCGGCCTCCTCCGCGCTCGGGGCCCAGCCGATCGCGACGGCGAGATGGCCGCCGCCGTCGACCGCCAGATGCCCGGTCACCCAGGCCCCCTGCCGGTCGCCGTTGCTGCGCTGCTCCACGACGCGGAAGTCCCCCGGCACGAGTTCGCCGCCCAGCGTCACGACCATGCCCGCGGCGGTGTCCCTCACCGGGCCGCCCGGCTCGGTGACCTCGGCGATGGGGCGGGCGTCCTCGCTGCCGGGGCCCTCCTCGACCTGGATCGTGATGGCGTGGCCGAGCTGCCACTGCCCGAGCCAGGCGAAGACGCCGGCCACGAGAAGCGCGAACAGCAGCGCCGCGATCCACTGCGGTCGCCGCATGACCCGCGGCAGCGTGGGATCGCCCTCGTAGTGCGGGCGCTCGGCTCTGCTCATCTCACGCCCCCGGCTCGGGTGCCTCGAGACGCACGCGATCCGCGGCCTCGTCGGTGAACTCGCGCTGGCTCGCCCGCTCGGCCTCGACCCGTGCGAGGTACTTCTCCACCTCGTCGCGCGTGCGCGCCTCCGACCAACCCAGCTCGGAGGCCATGAGCGCCGCCGCCACGGGGGCGGCCGAGACGCCGCGGTCCCACGCCTCGATCGAGACGCGGGTGCGCCTGGCGAGCACATCGTCGAGGTGCAGCGCCCCCTCGTGGCTCACGGCGTAGACGACCTCGGCTCCGAGGTAGTCGTCGGCGCCCGGCAAGGGATCCGCGAGCTCGGGGCGCTCGCGGATCAGGTCGAGCACCTCGGCGGCGAGCGACCCGTAGCGGCGCAGCAGGTGCTCGATGCGGGTGGGGTGCACCCCGAAGGCGCGCGCGACGCGGGCGCGCCGGTTCCACGCGGCGCGGACGCCCTCCGCGCCGAGCAGCGGGACATCGTCGGTGATGGAGCGCGGGATCCGCCCGTCGAGCGAGTCGGCCGCGGCATCGATCGCGTCCTTCGCCATGACGCGGTACGTCGTGAGCTTGCCGCCCGCGACCATCACGAGGCCGGGTACCGGCTGGGCGACGAGGTGCTCCCGCGACAGCTTCGAGGTCTCGTCGCTCTCGCCGGCGAGCAGCGGCCTGAGCCCCGCGTAGACGCCCTCGACGTCGTCGCGGGTGAGCGGGGTGGCGAGCACGCGGTTGACGTGCTCGAGCAGGTAGTCGATGTCGGCCGCGGTGGCGGCCGGGTGGGCGAGGTCGAGGTTCCAGTCGGTGTCGGTCGTGCCGATGAGCCAGTGGCGGCCCCACGGGATCACGAAGAGCACGCTCTTCTCCGTGCGCAGCAGCAGGCCGTACTTGGAGCGGAAGCGGTCGCGCGGCACGACGAGGTGCACGCCCTTCGAGGCGCGCACCGAGAAGGTGGCCCGCTCCCCCACGAGCGCCTGCAGCTCGCCCGTCCAGACGCCGGTGGCGTTCACGACCTGCTTGGCGCGGATCTCGAAGGTCTCGTCGCGCATCAGATCGCGAGCCGTCACCCCGACGACGCGCTCGCCCACCTTGAGGAAGCCCTCGACGCGCACCCGGTTCGCGACGTGCGCGCCGTAGCCGGCGGCCGTGCGGGCGAGCGTCGCGACGAAGCGGGCGTCGTCGACCTGGGCGTCGCTGTAGGCGAGGCCGCCGCGGAAGGCGCCCCGGCGCAG
>CALMSE010000178.1 GCA_937872275.1 uncultured Leucobacter sp.
CCCGGCTCCGTCGGACGCGCCGCTCGCGGCAAGCGCCGCCGAGGTGGTGCTGCGGGCCGACGGGGTGGCCGTCGCGCTCGGCGGCGCCCCGATCGTCTCGGGGATCACCTTCTCGCTGCGAGCGGGCGAGGTGCTCGCGATCATCGGGCCGAACGGGGCCGGCAAGTCGACCCTGCTCGGAGCGCTCGCCGGCGACCACGCCTATGCGGGGTCGATCGTGCTGGGCGGGCGGGAGCTCTCGGCCTGGTCGAACCGGGAGCTCGCCCGGCGCCGCTCGGTATTGCGCCAGAGCAATTCCGTGAGCTTCCCGTTCAACGTGGTGGACGTGGTGAAGATGGGTCGCGCACCCTGGCGCCGGGCGGCCACGGTCGAAGAAGACGACCGGGTCATCGCCGAGGAGCTCGTGCGCAGCGATACGCTGCGCTTCGCCGATCGCGCCTTCACCTCGCTCTCCGGCGGCGAACGCGCGCGCGTATCGCTGGCCCGCGCCATGGCGCAGCGCACGAGACTGCTCCTGCTCGACGAGCCGACCGCGGCGCTCGACATCAATTACCAGGAGCAGGTGCTGGCGGTGGCGCGTCAGTACGCGCGCCACGGCAACGCCGTGCTGGTGGTGCTACACGATCTCGCCGCGGCTGCCGCCTATGCGGACCGGGTGCTGCTGCTGGAGGACGGCGGGATGAGGTGCTGCGGGACGCCGGACGAGGTGCTCACCGCGGAGGCGCTGAGCGAGGTGTACCGGCATCCGGTCCGCGTGCTGAGGGAAGACGACGGTTCGCTCATCATCCTGCCCGCGCGGTTCGCCGATGAGCCGTCCGGTGGGAAGACTTCAGATCTACAGGAGGAGAAGTGATGAGGCTGGGAATGAACGAAGCAGGTATGCCGCGCACGGCATGGAGGATCGGGGCCCTGATGCTGCTGGGGGTGCTCGTCGCGCTCGCCCCGATCGCGCTTCCGGGGACCGCGGCTCACGCCGCCGGTACGGTGGTCGTCTCCCCGGAGCCCTCCGCCGAGGGGGAGACCCGGGTGACGCTCAGCGGCAGCGGATTCCAGTACGTGCCGAATGCACCTGGAGGCATATATGTGTTCTTCGGGGTGGTCTCCGACCCCGCGTCGAACGCCTGGGCGCCGACCCAGGGGGGCGCGACCGGCGTCACCTACAGCTATGCGAGCACCGAGGGGGCGATCCTGCTGGTCGCGTTCGAGGGGGGCAGCTCCGCCTCGGAGGCGAACGCGGTGATCGACGCGAGCGGGAGCTGGTCGGCCGAGTTGACGATCCCGGGCAGCAGCTTCGCGCTCTCCTCCGGCAATCCGCACGACGGCAGCGCCGAGGAGGGCCAGACGATCGACTGCCTGCAGCAGACCTGCGGCATCATCACGATCGGCGCGCACGGCAATGCGAACGCGAACAACGAGTCGTTCACCCCGGTCGTCTTCGCGCAGGCGGAGGAGCCGGAGGAGCCCGCGCCGGCGGAGGATCCCGATCCCGCGGAGCCGGAGGTCGAGGCGGAGGCTCCTGCCGAGCCGGCGGCCGAGGAGGGGCAGGGCGGCCTCGGGGTCGGGGGCGCGCTGCTCATCGCG
>CALMSE010000179.1 GCA_937872275.1 uncultured Leucobacter sp.
CGCAGCGCCGGCGCCTACTGGCGCGGCAGCGAGAAGAACCCCATGCTGCAGCGCATCTACGGCACCGCCTGGCCGACCAAGGACGAGCTGCGCGACTACCAGACTCGCCTCGAGGAGGCCGCGAAGCGCGACCACCGCAGGCTCGGCAAGGAGCTCGACCTCTTCTCCTTCCCCGACGAGATCGGCTCGGGCCTGTCGGTCTGGCATCCGAAGGGCGGCGTCGTCCGCGGCGAGATCGAGCAGCACGCGCGCCGGCGCCACATCGAGGGCGGCTACACCTACGTCTACACGCCGCACATCTCGAAGGAAGACCTCTTCCTGCAGTCGAATCACCTCGTCACCTACCGGGAGGGCATGTTCCCGCCGATCCGGATGGACGAGGAGCGCGACGCGGACGGGCACGTCACGAGGCAGGGCCAGGACTACTACCTGAAGCCCATGAACTGCCCGATGCACATCCTCATCTACAAGGAGCGGGCGCGCAGCTACCGCGAGCTGCCGATGCGGCTCGCCGAGAACGGCACGGTCTACCGGAACGAGCTCTCCGGGGCCCTGCACGGCCTCACCCGAGTGCGGGGCTTCACGCAGGACGACTCGCATCTCTTCGTCACCCCCGAGCAGCTCGAGGCCGAGGTGACCCGCGTGCTCGAGTTCGTCATCTCGATGCTGCGCGACTTCGGCCTCGAGGACTTCGAGCTCGAGCTCTCGATGCGCGACGACGAGAAGTCGAAGTGGATCGGCAGCGACGAGTTCTGGGAGTACTCGACTGATGCGCTGCGCAGCGTGGCGAGGGCGAGCGGGTTGAAGCTCGTCGAGATCCCGGGCGAAGCCGCCTTCTACGGGCCGAAGATCGACTTGAAGACGCGCGACGCCATCGGCCGCACCTGGCAGCTCTCGACCGTGCAGGTCGATCCGAACCTGCCCGAGCGCTTCGACCTCGAGTACACCGGCGCCGATGGCGAGAAGCACCGGCCGATCATGATCCACCGCGCCCTGTTCGGCTCGATCGAGCGCTTCTTCGCGATCCTGCTCGAGCACTACGCCGGCGCCTTCCCGGTGTGGCTGTCGCCCGTGCAGGTGGTCGGCATCCCGGTCGCCGACGAGTACGGCGAGTACCTCGACGGCATCATCGCGCTGCTGCGCGAGCGCGGCGTGCGCGCCGAGGTGGACCACAGCGACGACCGCATGCCGAAGAAGATCCGCACGCACACCAAGGAGAAGGTGCCGATCCAGCTCATCGCCGGGGAGGACGACCGCTCGGCCGGCGCCGTGAGCTTCCGCTTCCGCGACGGCACGCAGCTGAACGGCGTGCCGGTCGACGAGGCGGTGGAACGCATCGTGCGCGCGATCGAGACCCGCGAGCAGGTGAACAGCGCATGGTCGGCGTAGACGGCGTGCCGGCGGAGCTGCCCGCCGAGAACGGCATGATCGGCGTCCCCGACGACATGCAGCGGCTGTGGACCCCGCACCGGCTCGTGTACATCGAGGACACCCACCAGCCCGACGAGCACGACTGCCCGTTCTGCCACGCCCCCGACTACGACGACGAGCGCGCCCTCATCGTGCACCGGGGGGAGTCGGCCTACGTGCTGCTGAACCTCTACCCCTACAACACGGGCCACCTGCTCGTATGCCCCTACCGGCATGTAGCCGACTACGATGAGGCGACCCCGGCCGAGACCGCCGAGATCGCGGCCCTCACGCAGGCGGCCATGCGGGTGCTCCGAGCCTCCATGGGCTGCCACGGCTTCAACCTCGGGATGAACCAGGGCGCGATCGCCGGGGCCGGCATCGCGGCCCACCTGCACCAGCACGTCGTGCCGCGCTGGCGCGCGGACGCGAACTTCTTCCCGATCATCGCGAAGACCAAGTCGCTGCCGCAGCTGCTCGGCGACGTGCGGGCGCAGCTCGCCGCGGCCTGGCCGGAGCCGTAGCCCCCGCCCGCGATTACCCTAGACAGCAACGGCAGAATCGAAGTAAAGGATCCGACGTGTCCGGTCACTCCAAATGGGCAACCACCAAGCACAAGAAGGCCGTCATCGACGCGCGGCGCGCAAAGGCCTTCGCCAAGTACATCAAGGTGATCGAGGTCTCGGCCCGCATCGGCGGCGCCGATCTCTCGGGCAACCCCGCCCTGGCCGACGCCGTGCACAAGGCGAAGAAGAACTCGGTCCCGGGCGACAACATCGACCGCGCCATCAAGCGCGGCGCCGGCCTCACCGGCGACGCCGTCGAGTACACGAACATCGTCTACGAGGCGTACGGGCCGAACGGCGTGGCGCTCATGATCGAGTGCCTCACCGACAACAAGAACCGCGCCGCGGCCGAGGTGCGCACCGCGCTGAACCGCAACGGGGGCACCCTCGGCGAGCAGGGCAGCGTCGCCTACAACTTCAACCGCAAGGGCGTCATCACGGTTCCCGCCGAGGGCACCACCGAGGACGACGTGCTCATGGCCGTGCTCGACGCCGGCGCGGAGGAGGTCGTGCCGACCCCGAACGGCGAGGCCTTCGAGATCATCACCGAGGCCTCCGAACTCGTCGCCGCGCGCACCGCGCTCGTCGATGCGGGCATCGACTACGACTCGGCCGAGGCCGAGATGGTGCCGAACTTGAAGGTCGAGATCGACGCCGACACCGCGCGCAAGGTGTTCCGCCTCATCGACGCGCTGGAGGACAGCGACGACGTGCAGAACGTCTACTCGAACTTCGATCTCTCGCCCGAGGTGCAGGCCGAGCTCGAATCGGACGACTAGCGTCTGCGCGCGGCCGGGCCCATGCGCATCATCGGCATCGACCGGAGCTTCGGCGCTCAGGGCAGAGCATTGCCTTGCGCGCCGCGTGCGGCGCAGCCGTCTTCGGCTGCGATCCGAGGGTGACTGCGCAATAGTTGCAGTATGAGAATCATCGGCATCGATCCTGGATTGACCCGCTGCGGCATCGGCATCGTCACCGCGGGCCCGGGCCGAACGGTCTCCTTCGAGCACGTGGAGGTGCTGCAGAGCCCGGCGGATGCGAGCACGCCCGAGCGGATCCACCTCATCGGCTCGAGCATCGAGCGGCTGCTCGACGGTCATCGGCCTGATGGCATCGCGCTCGAGCGCGTCTTCGCGCAGGACAACGTCGCGAGCGTCATGGGAGTCGCCCAGATCAGCGGCGTCGTCATGTACCTCGCCCAGCATCGCGGCGTCCCCGTCGCGCTCTACACCCCGAACGAGGTGAAGGCGCAGGTCACGGGCTACGGCAGCGCTGAGAAGTCGCAGGTGACCGCGATGGTCACCCGCCTGCTGCGGCTCGCGGCACCGCCGAAGCCGGCCGATGCGGCCGACGCGCTGGCGCTCGCGATCACCCACGCCTGGCATCTGGGCCGC
>CALMSE010000180.1 GCA_937872275.1 uncultured Leucobacter sp.
GCAGTGGCCGCGCTGACGCCGCGCGCCTGCGTCCCGCTCGACCTCCGCATCGAGCCCGCGGGCGCCGGCACCCTCGTGCCGCAGCAGGCCGCGAACTGCGGCGAACCGGGCCAGGCGAAGACCGGCTACGCCGAGAACACGGTCGTGACCTTCGACGCGAGGCCGTCGCCCTCGAACGACCCGAGCTTCGACTGGCAGCTCAGCGACCCCGCCGTCGCCGTGACCACGGCGGCCGGCCCGGGCAACGGGCTGATCGTCACCGCGCAGCACGACTGGGCGCGGGCCGACTTCGTGAAGAGCTACCAGTGCGTGCTCGTCTCCATCGACTTCAGCACGGTGGCCGGCACCCTCGGCGAGATGCGGCTGCCGGGGCAGCCCGGATCCGCGGGCCCCGCCCCGAACTGCCTCTTCGACGGCATGCAGCGACTCGAGCAGCGCTACCAGCCGGGCGCGGGTTCGTGGTCGACTTCGAGCGTGCCGGGCTCGAGCTCTCGCTATTCCCAGGCCTGGTATCTGCGCGGCACCGAGCTCAGCGGTCTCGAGCTCCTGCCGGGCCGGCCGGACACCAAGGTGTACCGCTTCGAGAGCAGTCGGCTGCAGCGCGAAGGCGACTGGGGCGTGGCCGCGATCACGCTGACGCAGAGCGTGGGGCTCAAGGTCTCCCTCGGACCCACCTGCTACGCCGCGAGCACGCAGGCCACCGGCCCCGGTACCGTCGCGATCCTGAACGCTCCGAACTGCGCCGAGCCCGACACCGCGACCGGGCCGGGCACCCGCGGCTGGTTCGCCGGCACCGCGCTCGACGTCTACGCGCGGCCGGGCGCCGAGCCCCAGGGCTCGCTCGCCTTCGTCAAGGCCTGGGGCGGCACCGACCGCTTCCCGGGCGGCGCCGGCTCCGGTGATGCCGGCCCGGGTGCCGCCACAGCCCTCGCCCCGCCGGGCGGCACCGACTCCACGGCGATCCACAACGCCCTCGTGCGCAACGGTCGCTTCACCGAGCTGAACCCGGGACGCGGCGGCCTCGATCAGCTCGAGACGGTGCGGGTCATCGCGAATGCGCCACCGCCCCGCGTCGTGGTCGACTTCGGGGTCTGCCATGCGGTCACGATCAGGCACGGCCTCGCCAGCGACGGCAGCGCGGTCGCCGACGCGGGGGGTTTCGTGGGCGACCCCGATTGCCCGTTGTCGGGGGCCGCGGTGCAGACGCGGCCGCTCATCGGCGCTGCCGCCCGCTTCTCGGTCTACGCGGCCATGCCCGACGCGGCGATCGCCTACTTCGAGGAGGGCTCGGAGGTCACCGTGGAGGCGCCCGCCTATCGCGAGCTCAAGGATCGGCGCCGGGCGGCGAAGGAGACCTACTACTTCGGCGAGCAGGCCGCGTTCGGCGGCTGGCTGCTGAACGGCGGATCGGGCCGTTACCTCGCGACTCGCGAGCCGACCCTGCTGACGCAGGCCCGGCAGAGCCTCGTCGTGACGAGGCCGACCGTGCTGCAGCCGCAGTACGCCTTCCGCAGCGACTGCATGGTCGATGTGAGCGTGTGGGCGCGCGACGGCTCGCGGGTGCAGGTGTCGACCCGCATCGACGAGTCGCCGCCGACGTGCAACACCGGCTCGCTCGAGGGCGGGCCGGGCACTTCGCTCTACGGCACGCTTCCGGGCCGGGCCGAGAGGCCGACCGCCGGGGAGACCGCGCCGGACCCCGGCCGGATCACGCTGACCGCCCACGCCGCGGAGGGCCTCGATCCGCTGCTCGGATGGGAGATCCGGGGCAGGATGTGGAACCCCGACACCGAGCCGAAGTACTACAGCAACGGCTCGCTCATGCCGACGCAGAGCTCGCTCGAGGTGACCCAGTCGATCCCGGCCGCCCAGGTGCAGATCCCCTACGGCTTCCTCTCGCTCAGCGCCAAGGCGGTCGCCTGCCAGCAGCTCGACTTCTCCGTGAACGTGCGCGACGAGGCGGGCCGGACGATCCGCGACTACACCGCCGGCGGCGACGAGCTGCTCATGGTCTCGCCGGCGCCGAACTGCCCCTTCGCGCCGAACGCCTGGATCGCGGGCACCGAGGTCGAGCTGTGGGCCTTCGGCAACCCGCTCGGCTACGAGTTCACCGGCTGGGAGGGCGACGTCGCGCCGAACACGGAGGCCTTCGACGACGAACTGCCGGCCGAGGCCATGGGCACGATCACGATGGACGGTCGCAGCCCGACCGCGAAGGTGGCCGCGAACTACGACCTGCACTGCTTCGACGTGACGCTGCGCGGCTACGCGGGCGAGATCTCGATGTACCCCGAGCCGAACTGCCCGGGCTTCGAGGGGCGGGTGCGAACGGCCGAGTACTCCAACGACTGGCTGATGGATCGCTACGGCGGCACGCAGCAGGGTCAGGCGCGCGACTACACGGCGCTGCGCAAGATGGCGGGCCCCTACTCGAAGACCGGCCGCTACATCGGCGGCACCGAGGTGTACATCCGCACCGGCGGCGTGAGCGATCGGGTGTGGACCGGCTGGAAGGGCGACGTCGCGCAGGAGGGGCGGATCAACCCGAACACCGTCCACGTCGGCGGGGACTCGATCGTCGACAACACCTTCCGCGGCAAGACCACGGGCGAGAAGTTCGAGGACTTCGGCAACGACATGGCCGTGCTCGGCAAGAAGATCGTCGGCTTCACCGCGGCCGCGGTCACCGAGTACGTCAAGTACCTGCCGCCGATCGGCGTCGTGACGACGGTCGCCGATCTGATGTCGCTCGCCGGCACGATCCTCGAAGCCGCGGGGGTGAGCAAGGGCGACGTCGCCTGGCTGCACTATGCCAAGCAGATGGTGGATCTGCCCTTCTCGGTGCTCGGCTGCGTCGGCACCTGGGGCATGGGCTCCTCGACGGGTGCGACCCTCGCCGGGGCGGGCCTCGCCGCCGAGGCCGCGAGACAGAAGACCTACCGCATCACCAACATCACCGACCAGGTGACGAACATCGCGGAGACGAGAGCGGCGATGTCCGCCGGTGAGACCGGGCTCGCGATGTCGGCGAAGCTGAAGTTCTACCAGGCCAGGCTCGGCCTCGCCCAGATCTCGAAGGCCACGGGTCCGGTCGTCTCCACCGGCATGGTGGTGTACAGCGCCTTCAGCAGCGGATCGGTGGCGTGGGATCGGGACGCGAGCTCGGCATGGGGCGACTGGTCGGGCTACACCTCCTGCCTCAAGCAGGCCGTGCCGGGCTTCGTGCTGGACGCCATCGGCGGCACCGAGCAGGCGCTGCGCGAGCTCGCCGGCAGCGTCAGCGCCCGCTACGACCCGGAGCAGGCGCAGCAGGCCTACCTCGACGCGTACACCGCCCGGCTCGGCGCGACCGCGACCTCGCAGCCGCGG